>CAZVAV010000083.1:0-7448 GCA_964625135.1 uncultured Oscillospiraceae bacterium
GCTCCATGCCTGTTTCAATGTTTGGATAAAGCAATCCGTCAATCTCAATATAGTCCAATTCAAATTTTGCCATATAGCAAACCCTCCAATAAGTTTATTTACAATTCATCGGCTATCGTTTGGCTGTCATGCTAAACAATTCTGATTTTCGTAAACATCCTTATTGGAGGGGCGCTAATTGGCAGGCCAATTTTTTGTTTTGGTACGCTTTACTTCGCCTTGACGGCGGCAGCGGCTTCGCGCTTGGTCTCAAGGTTCGAGATGATCAGTGCGCAGGCAGCGTCACCGGTGATGTTGACGGTGGTTCTGCCCATGTCAAAGATGCGGTCGACGCCTGCGACCAGAGCAATACCGGCGACCGGCAGGCCGACGCTTTCAAGAACCATCGCCAGCATGATCATACCAGAGCCGGGAACGCCCGCGGTACCGACCGAGGCGAGGGTAGCGGTCAGCACGATGGTTGCCATCTGACCGAGGGTCAGGTCGATGCCAAAGCAGGAGGCGATGAAGACGGCGCAAACGCCCTGATAGATGGCGGTTCCATCCATGTTGATGGTGGCGCCGAGCGGCAGTGTAAAGCTGATCACATCGCGGCGTCCGCCAAGCTTTTCGACGCATTCCATATTCAGCGGTAGTGCGCCGACCGACGAGGCGCTTGAGAAGGCCATCATCATGGCGGGGGCAACGCCCTTAAAGAAGGTGAGCGGAGAGACGTTACCCAGCAGCTTAAGGGTAGACGAATAGGTAACCACAGCGTGGACGATATAAGCGAGGTATGCGGTCAGCAGCACCATCGCGAGAGAGCCGAGAACCGCGGGGCCGTTGAGCGCGACAACGGGCGTGATCAGGCAGAAGACGCCAATGGGCGAGAGGGCAATGATCATTTCCATCACCTTCAGGCAGACGCTGTTGATGCTTTCAACAAAGACCTTGACCGGTTCGGCCTTTTCACCGACCAGAATAATGCCAAAGCCCATCAGCAGCGAGATGACGATGACCTGAAGCATGGTAGCATTAACCAGCGGTGCAAGGCAGTTCGACGGGAAGACGTTGACGATGGTCTGCATCAGGTCAAAGGAATTTTTCTGTTCATAGACAAGATTGCTCGTCTCGAGCAGCATGTAGGAGCCGCGGAAGAGGTTCGCGAATACCAGGCCGATGACGATGGCAAAGGCGGTGGTCGTAAAATAGTAGATGAGGGTTTTGCCGCCGATCGAGCCGACCTTGCGGACGTCCTTCATCGAAATGACGCCTGCCATAATCGAGAAGAGGACGATGGGAACGACAATGAATTTGATGAGGTTCAGGAAAATGGTACCGAAGGGCTGGATGTAGCCGGTGGCAATTTCCGGCGTCCCCATCAGGGCGAACCCGGCGCCGATACCGAGGAGAAGTCCTAGGAAAATCTTGGTCGCAAGGGTCATTTTTTTCATCAGTGGTCATCCTTTCCTGTCTGTTAATTTGTAATGATATGATAACACATCATTAATATTTTATCAACAGAAACTGATTTTTGCGTATTAAAGCGAATATACAGTTTTGATGCCGATTTTTGGCGATAAACTTACAAAATAATCCTTTTTATTGTTAAAATATACCTATTTTTACGATTTTATATACAAAATATGGAGCAAAACTTTTTATTATAAAAAGGCGTTTCAGAAAATTGAAATTAAAGGTGCGTCTGACCGGAACACACGAGGCGTTGCTAAGCACACAAAAATTGACTTGTGCGCGAAAAATTCCCGGCTCTCTTTTCGGAAACGATCCCGCGTGGCAGCCGCGCTGCTATTTTCTGCTGCCGCCGAATAGCTATAACCAGAGAAAACACGAGAGGGAGGCGCGGTGATGGCGGGACAAACGGCAACCGCCCTGCTGTTGAGCACGGCGGCAGGAATGGCTACCATGGTGGGTGCGGCGGCAGCGGTCATTTTAAGAAGGCCGCCTGCGTGGATGATGGCCTTGTCACTGGGACTTGCGGCCGGGGTTATGACAACGGTTTCTTTTTTTGAGCTGATCCCCGAGGCGCTCGGGGTTCTGCTGATGACCATGCCGGGCATGGCGGGACTGCTTGCCGCTTTGGCGGCAGGAATGGCGGGGGCGCTGATGGCGGCGCTGCTTGAGCTGATGGTTCCGTCGGGCGAAATGGGGGGAGACGGGTATCGCAGACTTGGAATTTTTTCGATGATTGCGCTGCTGGTGCATAATCTCCCGGAGGGAATGGCGGTCTTTCTCAGCGGGAGCGCCGATCTGCACGCGGGAGCCGTTCTTTGCGCCGCCATTGCACTGCACAATATTCCGGAGGGGATTTCGGTTGCAATGCCGGTTTGCGCGGCTGGACTGGGCAGGAAAAAAGCGCTTCTCATGGCGGCCGTTTCGGGCTTTGCCGAGCCGGTCGGCGCGCTGCTGGCGTGGCTTTTCTTGGCGCAACGCCTTGGGGAGTCGGGGCTGGCGCTGATTTACTGCGCCGTCGCGGGGCTGATGACCGCCCTGTCGCTGGGCGAGCTGCTTCCGGCGGCTTGGAAAACCCGATGCATCCCGGCTGCGCTGGCGGGGGGCTTGCTCGGCTGCGCGGTCATGCTGCTGGCAGGGAAGCTGATGTAGGGGAAGCGCATAAAAACGGCATGAAAAAGAAGTTTTTGAAAAAACTATGAATTTTGAGAAAAAATCAGAAAAGCACTTGATTTTTTGAAAAAATAGGATAGAATATATGTTAGCACTCAGGAATTGAGAGTGCTAACAAAGCGAAAAGAAAAATGATATAAATGGAGGAATCGCTATGAACATCAAACCGTTGGCAGACCGTGTTGTTGTCAAAATGGTGGAGGCCGAGGAAACCACCAAGAGCGGCATTATCCTCGCGGGTTCCGCGAAGGAGAAGCCTCAGGTCGCCGAGATTGTCGCTGCCGGCCCTGGTGGGATTGTGGACGGCAAAGAGGTCACGATGTATCTTTCCGCCGGCCAGAAGGTGCTGCTGAGCAAGTATGCCGGCACTGAGGTCAAGATCGACGGGGTGGAATACACCATCCTTCGCCAGTCGGATGTCCTTGCGATTGTCGAATAAGAAAGATACCATTCTTTGAAAAAGGGCGGCCTCCGAAAAGGGTGGGTCGCAATCCCGAAAAAAGCATTCAAGGAGGAAAACCATTATGGCCAAGATTCTTGCATACGGCGAAGACGCCAGAAAGTCCCTGCAGGCGGGCATCGATAAGCTTGCCGATACCGTTAAGATCACCCTCGGCCCGAAGGGTCGCAACGTTGTGCTCGATAAGAAATTCGGCGCACCGCTCATCACCAACGACGGCGTGACCATCGCCAAGGAGATCGAGCTGGAGGACCCCTTTGAGAATATGGGCGCGCAGCTGGTCAAGGAGGTCGCGACCAAGACCAATGACGCGGCCGGCGACGGCACCACCACCGCTACCCTGCTTGCGCAGGCAATGGTTCGCGAGGGCATGAAGAATGTCGCGGCGGGCGCCAATCCGATGGAGATCAAGACCGGCATCCAGAAGGCTGTCGATACCGCTGTCGATGCGATCCGTGAGAACTCCAAGAAGGTTTCCGGTTCGGCTGATATCGCCCGTGTCGCCACCGTTTCTGCCGGCGACGAGGCGGTCGGCGAGCTGATTGCCGAGGCGATGGAGAAGGTTGGAGCCGACGGGGTCATCACCATCGAGGAGTCCAAAACCGCCGAGACCTATACCGAGGTTGTCGAGGGCATGCAGTTTGACCGCGGCTATGTCTCCCCCTATATGGTCACCGATACCGACAAGATGGAGGCAGTCATTGATGACGCCTGCATTCTGATCACCGATAAGAAGATTTCTTCGATCCAGGAGATCCTTCCGCTGCTTGAGCAGATCGTGCAGTCCGGCAAGAAGCTGGTCATCGTTGCCGAGGACATTGAGGGCGAGGCGCTTGCCACCCTGCTGGTCAACCGTCTGCGCGGCACCTTCACCTGCGTTGCCGTCAAGGCGCCCGGCTTTGGCGACCGCCGCAAGGCAATGCTTGAGGATATTGCCACCCTCACCGGCGGCACTGTCATCAGCAGCGACCTCGGCTATGAGCTCAAGGAAGCCACCGTTTCGATGCTCGGCCATGCCGGACAGGTCAAGGTCACCAAGGAGAACACCGTCATCGTCAACGGTGCCGGAGATTCCGCCGCAATTAAGGCGAGAGTTGCCCAGATCCGTTCCGAGATTGAGAATACCACCTCTGATTTCGACCGCGAGAAGCTGCAGGAGCGTCTGGCCAAGCTGGCGGGCGGCGTAGCAGTCATTAAGGTTGGCGCTGCGACCGAGGTCGAGATGAAGGAGAAGAAGCTCCGCATTGAGGACGCCCTTTCGGCCACCAAGGCTGCTGTTGAGGAAGGCATTGTCGCGGGCGGCGGCATTTCGATGCTCAACGCGACCGCTGCGGTTGAAAAGCTGGTTACCTCGACCCAGGGCGACGTCAGAACCGGTATCCGCATCGTTCTGCGCGCGCTCGAGGAGCCGATTCGCCAGATCTCCAAGAACGCCGGACTCGAGGGCTCGGTCATCATTGACAAGATCAAGCGTGCCCGCAAGGTTGGCTACGGCTTCAATGCCGCCAATGAGGCGTATGGCGATATGATGGAGATGGGCATCGTCGATCCGACTAAGGTTTCGAGATGCGCGCTGCAAAATGCCGCCTCGGTTGCCGCCATGGTGCTGACCACCGAGTCGCTTGTTTCCGAGACCCCCAAGGAAGAGCCCGCGATGCCTGCCGGTGGCGGCATGGGCGGGATGTATTAATCCGTCATTGCTTTAAATCAAGGGACGCGTTGCAAATTCGTTTTTGCAACGCGTCCCTTTGCTTATTTTAATAGCTGCTTTGAGAGTGTCTGGGTGACCTCTGCCGCCTGCTCGTCGGTCATTGCGCTAAACAGCGGAAGGGTGATCTCGTTTTGATACATTGCGTAGGCGTTGGGAAAAGCTTCGATCGAAAACCCCATGCTTCGGTAGGCGGTGAGCATCGGCAGCGGTTTATAGTGGACATTGCAGGCGACCCCGGCGCAGTACATCGAATCGATCAGCCGGTTTCGCTCGGCTTCGCCATACCCCTTAATCCGAACCGGATAAAGATGTCCGCTCGAGGAAAACGCGGTTGCAAAATGCCGGGGCAGCTCGAGCGGAAGGTGGCAAAGCGCCGCGTCAAATTGCTCGATCAGCGTGCGCCTGCGGGAAAGCATTTGAGGATAACGGGTCAGCTGGGCGAGCCCCAGCGCAGCCGAGAGATCGGTCATATTGCATTTGTAGCCGGGAAAAAGGACGTCGTATTCCCATGCGCCCCGCTGCTTTTCAAAGGCGCTGCGGCTCTGCCCATGCAGCGAGAGCAGCCGCAGCTGCCGTTCGAGATCGCCCGAATCGATTCCCGGAAGCGCCCGCCAGACGACCGCCCCCCCTTCGGCGGTGGTGAGGTTCTTGACCGCGTGAAACGAGAAGCAGGAGAAGTCGGCCAGCCCTCCGCAGGGAACCTTGTTTCGGCTTCCCCCCAGCGAATGCGAGGCATCGGAAACCACCGCGATTCGTCCGAGCGCCTCCTGCAAGGGAGAAGCGGGAGCAAAGCAGGCCTGGTTTGCCCCGGCAAGGGCTACCAGCCGCCCGGCGTCACAGGGAATTCCGGCAAAATCAACCGGGATGATCGCCTTGGTTTTTTCGGTGATCGCGGCCTCAAGCACCCCTTCGTCCATTGTGTATTGCCCCGGCGCGCAGTCGATCAGCACCGGAGCTGCCCCCACGTGACAGACGGCCCCGGCGGTTGCTGTATAGGTATAGGCGGGCAGCAGCACCTCGTCGCCCGGCCCGATGCCCAGCAGCCGCAGGGTCAGCTCGGCGGCCGCCGTCTGTGAGGAGAGACAAACCGCGTAATCCGCCCGGCAGAAGCGGGCAAGCGCGCGTTCCAATCGTGCCGCGACCGGGCCGGTGGTGATCCAGCCGGTGCGCAGCACTTCACAAATCGCCTGAATTTCGGCCTCGCTCAGGTCGGGAGAAAAAAAGGGAACCGGCATTCTAAAATACCCCCTTTGTCTGTCTGTCCCATTCTTATGGAAACGATTGCCTTCCTATGCCGGGCGAGCGGGACAGGGACGGAAAAAAAGAAACACAGCTGCAAATTTGTGATAAAATGCGTCGAATATCAACTAAAGTGTTGCAAACTACCAAGAACTCTGATATTCTCATATTATGCTGCGTATTTCGAGAAATTGTGGCAAAATTTACCCCGCCAACCTGATGCGAGGCGGTAAACAAGGAGCAGGAAGGAAGATTCCCAATGAAGAAATTTTTATCCGCCGTGCTGGCGGTGGCGATGGTCGCCTCGATGGCGAGCGTTGCCTTTGCAAAGAGCGAGGTGAACCATGGCGTGGTAGCGGTGGACAACACGATGTTCCGCTATGAGGCGAGTGGAATCGACGGCTTTATCCCGATTCCCGCCCACAGCATGGCTTCGATGACGGTGGGCTTTGGCGAGGTGGCTTATTTTCCGCTGCTGACCAATGCCGATCCGACGGTGCCGGGCGATACCGGCGACTATGCGCTGATGAGCGACAGCGATATGGTGGACGGGCTCAAGGTCAAGGTGGACTACGAGCAGGGCGCCGAGCATGTCGCTTCGGTTTCGATCGTCAAAATGAAGGTCGATGAGATGGACGCCAGCCCCGTCCCAGGGCATCACGGCAATTCCAAGAGCCCGGCGCTCGCGGCATTTAAAAAACAGGGCGCGGGCTACTATTACTTTATCGCGATGCAGACCATTCCCCGCGTCTCGACCACCGACGTCGATATCATCGGCACCTTCACCCTCAATAAGAGTAAGAAGGGCGACGACGCGGGCAAAAGCTATAAAGTGAAGGATCTGGAGGTGGATTTTACCGCCAACATCTTCTACCCCTATAATTATCAGGCATTTGGCGCGAGCTTTGGCGCTGATCTCGAAATTATCGGGGATACGGTCGCCGGCAGACTGCTTGACCTGAAGCCGGGCGACCATTACCTGCTCAAGTACGACTACGACGACGAGGTCGAATTTTCGTTTGGACTCGAGCCCAACGAGGGCACCTTTACCGTCGATGTCTCCGGGCAGGGCAAAAATCTGGTAAACTATACCACCACCCCCGATGAGGCGCTCTGTGCCGCCAACCCTGACGCGGTGCTGTTCTTCCTCAACTTCAACGGCGCGAAGTTTAACCGCACCGGTGAGTTCGTCTACGAGTCGGACGAGCTGAGCTATGCGTATCAGCTGCTGTCCGACGGCTCACTGCGGCTGCTCGGCGAGTTTGTGGGCGGCGAGGTCTCGTTCCAGACCCGTGTGCTCGGCCGCTATGTTTTCTCGGACGTGGAGCTGACCGCGGCTCCCGCCCCCGTCGCCGCGGCGGCCGCGTAATCGGATCGTCATTTTTTTTAATCGCTTTCACCGCCTGCAACAAC
>CAZVAV010000084.1:0-7437 GCA_964625135.1 uncultured Oscillospiraceae bacterium
GTGCAATGAAATAATTTTCACTGTTTCGCTTGACACAAGCGAAACACTCAGCTAGAATGAAGCCAAATTAAGGTCGAAATTTGTCGAATTTTAGAACAAATAGTGACGAACAAAAGGGGAACAGAAGAATGGATGATCAAATCGTCCTAGACCTAACGCCGATGGATCGTATGATCCTTGATTCCTACACCGAAGTGGTGGAGGGGCTGTCCAATTACCTGGGTGAGGGCTATGAGCTTGTTTTGCATAGTCTGGAGAGCTTGGAGCATTCCGTCATTAAAATCATCAACGGCTACCACACCGGCCGCAGCGAGGGCGCTCCGATCACCGATTTGGCGCTCAAAATGCTGGAAGAGATCCGCAGCTCGGACGGGCCCAACTATATCTCCTACTTTACCAAAAACAAAAAGGGGGAATCTCTCAAGTCTTCCACCATTGCCATCCGCGGGGAGGGAGGGCGAATTATCGGATTGCTTTGCATTAATTTTTATCTAAACACTTCTCTCCAGGAGGTCATTAGTTCGTTTGTCCCGCCCCAAAGCGACCCACATCGCTCTGAAAGCTTTGTCAACAACGCCGATGATCTGATTCTGCAAACCGCATTGCAGGTGCGTACAGAAGTCATGGAAAACCCGTTAATCTCGGCTGGAAACAAAAACCGCGAAATCGTCTCTCGTCTTTTTGACCAGGGAATCTTTAATCTTAAGGATGGCGTCATTAAAACAGCCAATGCACTGGGAATCAGCAAAAACACCGTTTACATGCACATTCGTAACATTTCCAATCAGTAGGTCGCGGAAATTTGAGAAGGAGAAATCTTATGAAAACAAGGGTTATGGTCTCCGCTTCGCTTCTTGGGGCTCTTTCGTTTATTGTGCGACAGTTTTCCTTCCCTTTTTTCGTTGCTCCTTTTTTGAAGGTAGAGTTTTCCGAGGTGCCAGTGTTGCTTGCGGGAGTTTTTCTGGGGCCCGGTGTCGGGCTTTGTGTTCAAGCCATCAAGGATGTTCTTTTGGTGGTGCTGCGTGGCTCCTCGCTTTGGGGTGTTTTTTCAGACTTTGTGTGTGGCGGCATGTTAATCGCCTCGTTTTCAATCGTCTGGCGTGGGGGTGGAGAAAATCGGTCGCTGCGGCTGCTGGCCGCTACCGTCATCTCGATTGTGTTGCGTTGCGTGATTTCGATTCCCCTGAACTATTTGGTGCTGTCGGTCGAATTCGGGCACAGCATTTCCCACATCACCGCTATGCTGGCACCTGCGATTGTTCCGTTCAATGCATTTAAGAGCCTGTGTAACATCGGCCTCTTTGTCCCTGTTTATCATTTTATCCGGCAAAACCGACTGCTTGGGGCTTCTCCCGCGCCCATAGGAAAGGGGCGCTAGCAATGGCCGGACTTCACCTGTTCGGACTAGAGGGATTGCCGGAAATAGAACCCGGTATGGATCTGGCCGAATTGATTCTAAAGCAGCTTGCGCCTGATTTTTTGCAGGACGGCGACATTTTTGTAGTGGCGTCTAAAATTATCTCGAAGCTGGAGGGGTGCATTGTCGCGCAAGACGATATCCCTATCTCAGAGGAAGCAGCGAGCCTGGCGGCACTGACCGGGCGGTCCCCGACCTATGTGGCGCTGACGTTGCAGGAAGCAGCGCGCGTAGTCAAAGCTTCTCCGGGGGTATTGATAACCAAAACCCGCCATGGCTTTGTGGTGGCCAACTCAGGAATCGACGGTTCCAACGCAGGTCGGAAAAGCTGCTATCTGACCCTTCCGCCCAACCCAGATCAGAGCGCGCTTCATCTGCGCCAACGCCTTTACGAGCTTTGTGGCAAGCGGGTGGGAATCATCCTGTCCGACACCTTTGGGCGCGCTTGGCGCCAAGGACAAACCGATATCGCAATTGGTTGCAGTGGTCTGCCCGCATTTCTCGACTATCGCGGTACAGCCGACCGCGACGGCAATGCCCTACACTATACCATGATCTGCTGTGCCGACGAGCTGGCAGGAGCAGCCGAGCTGCTTATGGGAAAAAGCAGTGGTATTCCAGTGGTGCATATCCGAGGCTTTCATCCGCAGGGGGAAGGCGCAGCCAGCCTCATTCCTTATTCAGATCAGTCAGATCTATTCCTCTGAGCAAATCCACCGCAATCGTTTGCTTTCCGTACCAAACGGTATGGCAAAATATAGTCAATGATCAAAACAGAATAAAGGGAGGACTATCATGGAGAAGAAGATCAAATTTGGCGTAGGCATCGCCACCGGCACTGAGGGACTGATGTACCCCATTCCCTACTCCTCGGCGCAGGAGGTTGTGGAAACATCGGTTTATGCCGAAAAGCTGGGCTTTGACTCGGTTTGGGGCAACGACCATGTGCAGACGCAGCAGTATGTTGTGGACGAATTTGGCCAGTATCCCCGTTACTACGCCCCGTTGATGGAGCTTGCGGCAATTGCGCAGCGCACCACCACCTTGGAGCTCTGCACCGCTCTGCTGGTGCTCCCGTTTCGCCACCCCGTTGTCATGGCGAAGGAGCTTGCGACGCTTGATCACCTTTCGGGTGGACGTGTTCGTCTGGGCGTTGGCATCGGCGCCTATCGCGAGGAATTTGAATCGCAGTTTGGCCGGGATGCTGATAATGTCAACCGCGGCGAAATGCTTGAAGAAAGCATTCAGCTGATGCACCGCATCTTTACCGAGGACCGCGTCACACACGAGGGAAAATATTACTCGGTGCGTGATCTCATTTCGTTCCCCAAGCCACTCCAAACCCCGTATCCCTTCTATTTTGGCGGAAATTCCGAAAAGAGCTTTGAGCGCGTGGTCAAATACGGACGCGGCTGGTTGCCTGCTGGACTCACCACCGATGAAATTCGCTATGGAGTTTCGAAAATCAAGGAGCTATGCGAGATTCACGAGCGCGACTTCAGCACCATCGACATCTCGCCGCAGATCGGCATCATGATGCGCAAATCGAGCGAAGAAGCTCACCAGACCTACCGCAATTCGCAGCATTATAAGCATGGTATCTCGCTTTCCAAGTCGACCTATAAGGGCCGCGACATCGAAAACTATTCCACCCGCCGCATGGTCGGATCCCCCGAGGAAGTTTTGCAGCGCGTAAACGATTACATTGACGCGGGTGTCACGCACTTTGCGGCATTACTCTTTGCTGACAACACCCTGCAAGAGTCCAAGGAGCACATGCAGCATTTTGCCGAAGAAATTCTGCCGCACTTTCGGTAAGCTTCGAAAGCAGTTTCCATTGCCTAAGACAGAAACAGGATAAGTAACATCAGGAAAGGAACCGAGCAATATGAAAAAATTAATCGCTGTTACGCTTGCCTCCTGTATGCTCCTGAGCCTTGCCGCCTGTGGCGGGAAGCCCGCTTCCTCATCCCCACCTGTCCCCGCCGCCCCGGCCGCATCCGCCTCCGGTTCGGAGGGACAAGCCGAGTACCAATATCCTGAGATGACCATCAAGCTTGCGCACGACACCAATCCCTCTACCCCGGTGCACGAGGCAAGTGAGCGCATCAAGCAGGAAATCGAAGCCACCACAAACGGACGGATTAAGGTTGAAATCTACCCCCTTCAGCAGCTGGGCAGCGCCCGGGAAATGATCGAAGGCATGCAGATGAACACCCTTGAGCTGGTGCTTCTTCCCACCTCGAAATACGGCGGATTTGACCAGTCGCTTAATCTGATGGATCTTCCTTTCCTGTTCCCTACCGAGGAATCGACCATCAAGCTCTTTGAAAGCAGTGTCGCCACCAGCATGATGGAAAGCCTCGAAAACATCGGAATCCACGGCATCGCTTTCTATAATGGCGGGGCCAAGCAGTTTACCAACAACAAGCCGATTCATATGCCCTCGGACTTCAAGGGCAGCAAGATTCGCGTGCAGGAAGCACCGATCATTATGGAGATGTACAAGGCTTGGGGCGCTACCCCGGTTGCGATCGATATTTCTGAGCTGTACAACGCCTTGCAGCAGAAGACGGTCGACGGACAGGAAAATCCCTTCCTTTCGATCTCAAGCAGAAAGCTTTTTGAAGTACAGAACTACATGGCAATTTCCAACCATTCCTACCTGCATTACATCGTCTGCTCCAGCAAGGGCTGGTGGGATGGACTTGACGAAAACACCCGCAAGCTGGTCGAAGACGTCATTATCAAGAACCAGCGGTTCTGCTACGAGCGCCTTCAGGAGTACAACCAGGAATATTTGAACGTCATCAAAACCGGAAACATCGAAATTTATGAGCTGACCCCCGAGGAGCACAACGCCTTTGTGGAGGCCTCCAAGCCTGTCTACGAAGCCTTTGGCAAGACCATTGGCCCGGAGCTGATCAAGGAAGTGCAGGACTTCCTGGCCAAGCCCGAAAACCAATAAACCCGACATCGCAAGAGGGGACAGGAAATGGTATCCTGTCCCCTCCATCAAGAAAGGGTGAAATTCCTTGACTGACCGGCTGTTTAACTCTCTCAAAAAATTTGAGCTTGCCTTGTCTTCGACAATCTTCATGTCGGCACTAGTTGTTTTAACCATCAACATTTTTTTGCGATACTTCTTTAACACGGCACTCACTTGGGCTGAGGAGTATATGCGTTACACCATCATTTGGGTCACCTTCATCGGATGCTCCCTCTGCGTGGAGGATGATCTTCACGTCGGAATCGATGTCTTTGTTCAGATGGCCCCCGCTTGGCTGAGAAAAGCGTTAATCTGCTTTGGAATGGCTTGCGCGACGTTTTTCTGCGGTTATATGACGATTTTTTCTGCCCGCAACACAGCAATGCTGTTTCGCACCATGCAGATGAGCCCCGTGATGCAGATTCCCATGGCGGTCATCTACATCTCGATGCCTTTGGGCATCCTGGCAACCGCGCTGCGGTTTGGTCGACGGTTTATCCAAAGCGTCAGAAAAACTATGGCGGATTATGCGGACAAACCCGCATTGCTGGAAGCGGATGAAATCGACATTCTCAAACTGGATTAAGGAGGCGCACACAGAATGGAAATGAGTTTTTTTCTGATCGGTTCGATGTTTCTTTTGCTGATGCTGGGTGTTCCGATTTTTGTCGCACTCTGTCTGCCCTCCCTCATCAGCCTGATTATGTTCACCAACTTCGACTTGATGATCATCTCGCAGAGAATGATCGGCGGTATCGACAAGTTTTCTCTGCTTTCGGTTCCTTTCTTTATTATGGGCGCAAACGTCATGAAAAACGGCGGTATCGGCAGACGAATCGTCGAATGGGCAGGCACCATGGTCGGTGGAGCGCGCGGCGGTCTTGCAATCACGGTTGAGGTTGCAAGCATGTTCTTCGGGGCGGTCTCGGGCTCCTCCCCCGCAACGGTGGTTGCAATCGGCGGCCTGATGTACCCCACCCTGATGAAGAACAAATACCCCAAGGGCTTCACCGTCGGCCTGATCGCCGCCGGTGGTTCGGTTGCACTGTTGATTCCACCCAGCATCACCGCCATCATGTATGCGACCATGACCGGCGCATCAGTGGGAGAGCTGTTTATCGCCGGACTGGGTGCGGGACTGCTTTATGGTCTCTGCTTCCTCGCCTACATCTATTTTTATGTGCGCAAGTATAACATTCCCAGCGGAGCAAAAACCACCCTGCGCGATAAGCTGCTCGCCACCAAGAATGCCGGTTGGGCGTTGGGCGTGCCGGTTATCATCATCGGCGGTATTTACACCGGCTTTTGCACCCCCACCGAAGCATCCGGCCTTTCGACGGTATATGCAATGGTCGTCAGCATGCTGATCTACCGCGAAATGGACTGGAAAAACTTCAAGGCCACCCTGTACGCCTCGGTCAAAACCACGGCGCAAACGATGATTCTTCTTTGTGCCGCCTCGGTATTCGCATGGCTGCTCACCGTGGGTCAGGCGCCGCAGGCATTCTCAAATTGGGTGGTAGAGCAAAACATGAGCGCAATCAACTTTTTGATCATAATCAGCATCTACATGCTGATTACCGGTATGTTTATGAGCGGCGTTTCGGCTTTTATGATTATTTTGCCGATGGTTATCCCGATGATTTCCGCGCTGAACATCGATCTCGTTCATTTGGGCCTCATCATGATCACCACCGTGGCAATCGGCATGTTTACTCCGCCGTTTGGCCTCAATCTGTTTGTTGCCCAGCCGATCTGCAATGTGCCGATGATCGCCGTGTTCAAGGGCGTCATGCCCTATGTCATCATCAGCCTGGTCGCCCTTGTTTTGATTGTCGCTTTTCCGCAGATTTCGCTGTTTCTACCCAACCTTTTCTACCACTAGACTGTGCTGAAATTTCGAATGAGGAAGGTAACACTATGAGTAAAGTAATTGTCAAAACTCGAAAGGCCCCCGAAGCCATCGGCCCCTATTCACAGGGTGCTGTTTTTGATCGCTTGATCTTCACCTCGGGTCAGCTCCCGATTAATCCCGAAACCGGCATCATGCCTGAGGGAATCGAGCAGCAGGCGCAGCAGGCACTGAAAAATGTTCGAGCGGTATTGGAAGCGGCTGGGAGCTCGATGAACCAGGCGATGAAGCTAACCGTTTTTCTCACCAACATGGATGACTTTGCGTCAGTTAACAAGGTGTATTCCACCTTTTTTGATGCCGAGCCACCCTGCCGCAGCGCAATTGAGGTATCCTGTTTACCCAAAAGTGCGTCAATAGAAATTGAGGCCATCGCATACCGTTAAAAAGGGGGCTGTCGCAAAACGATTTCTTACAAATCGTGAGCGGCAGCCCTCTTTTGCGTTGGGGGATGGATTAAATTCGCAATCGATTGCGAATTTAATCGGTGGATTCTTTGCCGTAAAAGACTCTGCCTTTCCTCTGTATAAGTTCCACCAGCCAAATTTATTCTAAATTTGGCTGGTGGAACTTATTGAATCCGTGAGCTTTTGAAAAAGCTCGACCAAAACTTTCGCTTCAGGAGTTTCCGAACCTGCGGGATCGAAATGATTCGTGCCAGCAGCTCGCCCACCTCTTCTGGCGTCAGCTCAGCAGTTCCCAAATACTAATCGGTGGGCGCCCCAATCTGCACCAGCCGATGCGTCCGGGCGCGGCGCAGCTCGTCTTTATCCAGTGGTTCCGACGCAGCCGGTGCTGGCACCGAATGACTAGAAGGCGGCTCGCTTTTCTTGCGTTCGGCAGCTAGGCGGTTAATTCGTTTAGTAATTGATTCCGGCATCGCAATCCCCTATCTCTTAGGTTCACATTTTTCTTGATTTATATTACGATTCTGCTCCTTGCATCGCGCTTGTGCTTCTGCTAATTTTTGTTGCAGTGGCGTAATAGTGACTTTTGAATTTGAAGCAAGTGAAATTTTAGCTTTAATCTCTTTTGGCAAATCCAATTCGTGATCTTTCAAGTGCTTTGTGCGGTAGCACTCATCGACATAAAGCGCATCAGTAATCCCTTTTCGCAAAA
>CAZVAV010000085.1:0-7431 GCA_964625135.1 uncultured Oscillospiraceae bacterium
CCAACGAATTACCGCGTCGCTCCTTGCGGCTAGTATCCTGCTGACCTGCGCGGCATGCGGCGGCATCAACGAGGCGTCCCCCTCCCCGGCAGCACCAGCGCCGGAGGTCTCCTCCCCCGCGCCCGAAACGGCTGATCAAGCGGTGGATTTTCCGGTCACGGTCACCGACGCCCGCGGCAAGGAGGTAACGATAGAGCAGCCGCCCGGGACAATCGTCAGCGGGTATTACATCACCAGCTCGTTACTGATTGCGCTCGGTCTTGAGGACAAGGTGGCCGGTATCGAAGCCAAGGCGGCCTCGCGGCCGATTTATTCGCTGGCTGCTCCCCAAATGCTCGAGCTTCCCAGCGTGGGCACAGCCAAGGAGTTTGATCTGGAGGGCTGCGCGGCGCTCAAGCCCGATCTGATTCTTCTGCCGTTAAAGCTACAGGATAGCGCCGCAAAGCTCGAAGCGCTGGGTTTTTCCGTGCTCTGTGTCAGCCCTGAGGATACTGCCGCGCTGGAGGATACCATCCGTATGGTGAGCGCCGCCACCGGCACGCAGGATCGAGCCGAACGCTTGATCGCGTTCGAGCAGGAGCGGTACGCCCAGCTAAAGGAAGCCGCCGCAAAGGAGAAGAAGCGTGTTTATCTGGGCGGAAACCATAGTCTCCTATCCACCGCAGGCAAAAGGATGTTTCAGAATGCGATGATCGAGGCAGCCGGCGGCGTCAACGTGGCCTCGGAGCTGGAGGACAGCTATTGGGCCGAGGTATCCTACGAGCAGGTTCTGGCATGGAACCCGGACGTGATCGTGCTGGCCTCCGACGCCGCGTATTCGGTCGACGACATCCGAAGCGATGCAAAGCTTGCCGGTGTCAGCGCCGTGAAAAACGACGCGGTTTATCGGCTGCCCGCCGCGATCGAGGCATGGGATTCCCCGGTGCCCTCCTCCGTACTGGGCTGCCTGTGGCTGGCCGACGTTTTGTACCCTGATGCCGGATGGGATGCCGCGTCGGATGTAACAAGCTTCTACGCCGCCTTCTACGATTTCGATGCTTCGGCGGCACTCGATCAATGAACCGGGAACAGTATCCAACCGGCGATATGCAACTGCACAAAAAATCCGCACGCTTTTTCCAATCAAACATTGGTTTTGCCACAGCGCTTGCGGCACTGGCCACTTTGCTGGTTGTTTCCCTCTGCGTGGGGCGTTACCCGCTCTCACCGCAAAGCCTGCTTCGCGGTGACGAGATGGCGCTGCGTATCTTTTACACACTGCGCCTTCCGCGCACGCTGGCCGTTGCCGCCGCCGGTTTCGGGCTTTCGACGGCGGGCTTTGTTTACCAGTCGGTTTTTCATAATCCACTGGCCTCCCCGGATATCATCGGCGTTTCCTCGGGCGCCAGCACCGGAGCTGCCGCCGCCATCCTGTTTTGGGGCGGTGGTGCGGCTGTAACAGCCTTGGCTGCGTTTTCCGGCGGGATACTGGCCGTGGCGCTGACGCTTGGCCTTGCCGCGGGCGGACAAAATCGCCGGCTGGCTACCTTTGTTCTGTCCGGCATTGCCGTCAATGCGACGATGCAGGCGATTCTGATGCTGCTCAAGGCCACGTCCGATCCCGAAAAGGAGCTCGCATCGATCGAGTTTTGGACGATGGGCAGCTTTGCGGGTGTTACCTCCTCTTCGCTGCCGCCCATGCTGCTCGCGGTGGGACTTGGCATGGCGGGGCTTCTGCTGCTTTACCGCCAGCTTCTTTTGCTGGGCTTAGACGATGACGAGGCACAGATGCTGGGCGTATCGGTTATGCCGATGCGCGCGCTGCTGCTCGGCCTTGCCACCATGGTGGTGGCCGCAATTGTCAGCGTCACCGGGCTGATCACCTTTGTGGGGCTGATTGCGCCGCATCTGGCACGTTTGATCCGAAGGGACAGCCGAATTTTCACCTGCCTGTTCAGCGGCGCGATTGGCGCGTGCCTGCTGCTGACAGCCGACTGCGCGGCGCGGCTGATCAGCATCGCCGAGGTACCGGTCAGTGTTTTTACGTCGCTTTTGGGCGCGCCGTTTTTGTTCTATCTTATCCGGCGGGAGGGAAAGACGCCATGAAGCAAGCCTTGCAGCCCCTGCTTGAGGTTCGGGAGCTCTCAGCGGGCTACGGAAAAAAAACCGTCGTGCGCGATTGCTCCTTCTCGCTTTCCTCCGGTGCGCTCTGCGGACTTGTGGGAGCAAACGGAAGCGGAAAATCCACCCTGATCAAAGCCCTTTGCGGCCTTGTACGGCAAAACGGAGCGGTGCTGGTGGATGGGCGGGAAACCGCGACCCTCACCGTGCGGCAGCGCGCCTGCCGGATCGCCTATTTCGCGCAGCGCGCGGCGGTATACGCTCCCCTGCCCGCCGTGGAGGTCGTTTTGATGGGAGCCAATCCCCGTCTCGGGGTGCTGGAGCGCCCCTCCTGCGCCCAGCGCGAGCGGGCTCTTGCGCTCCTGCGGCATGTGGGCATCGATCCCCAAAGCAGCATTTTGGAAATGAGCGAGGGGGAGCGGCAGCTGACCCTTCTGGCACGAACGATGCTACAGGATGCGCAGCTTCTGCTTTTGGACGAGGCCGACAGCGCGCTGGACTTTCAAAACCGGAGCAGGACGCTTTCGCTTTTGAGAGAGTATCTGCATAAAGCGGATCGCGCGGCCATTCTTTGCACCCACGATGTGAATTTTGCTCTGCGCTATTGCAGCCGTCTGCTGCTGCTAAAGGACGGGGTTCTCGTGGACGACCTGATTCTGGCGCAAACAGAGGATGCCGCGCTCGAGCACAGCCTGCGGCAGCTCTACGGCGCGGTAGAATTACTCCGCTGCGGCAGTGCGAGGATAATGATCCCAAAGGAGGAGCAAGCCGGATGAAATGCAAATCCCGCGTTTTTCTGCTTGATGAGGACGGCCGCCGCTTTTTTGGCGAGGGCCCCTACCGTCTCCTGCAAGGGGTAGCACAGACCCATTCGCTGCATGCGGCCGCGGCTGAGATGGAAATGTCGTATTCCAAAGCACTCTCCTTAATCCGCACGGCGGAACAGGCTTTGGGCCTTCGCTTGATTGAACGCAGCATTGGCGGAAAAAATGGAGGCGGCTCGGAGCTGACCGCCACTGCAAAGGAGCTGATCACACGATATGCCGATTTTTCAGAACGCTGCGCCGCAGAAAACAGCCGCATTTTTACGCGCTGCTTTGCAGGCTTCGGGTCGGAGCCATCTCTGGTGGCCGAACTTGCCGACTGGTATCCCCGCGCCGGAATAACCGTCGGCTGCGTGGTGCTGGCCTCCGGCGAGGGGCGGCGCTTCGGCGGAGACAAGCTGCTGGCCGACTTTCGCGGCATGCCGCTTTTGGCGCATACGCTGGCCGCTCTCCCTCTGCCGCTGCTGGAAAAGACGCTGGTCGTGACAAGGGACAGCCGCCTTGCCGCTCTTGCCGGACAGGCCGGACTGCCCGCTCGGATTCATGCGCTGCCCACGAAGAGCGACACCCTTCGCATCGGGCTTTCGGCCATGCGGGACATGGAGGGCTGCATGTTCTGCGTCGGCGATCAGCCGCTTCTCACACGCGCCGGAATCGAAAGGCTGCTGCTCGCCTTTTCGGCAAATCCAGACCGTATTGTGCAGCCGACAGCCAATGGACGGGTTGGCAGCCCGGTCATCTTTCCCAAAGCGCTGTTTCCCGAGCTTCTGGCTCTTTCGGGCGATACCGGCGGCGGCGCGGTGGTTGCCCGCCACCGGGAAATGGTCATCACCGTCGAGCTTGAGGAAAAGGAGCTGATGGACGCCGATACCCCGGCGCAGCTGCAAGCGCTGGAGAAGCTGCAATAAGCAAGCAAACGAATGAGCCCTCCTTTGCGGGGTTCATTCGTTTTTGATTAAAAGCTGTTTTTCATCAATAGGCCGCCTCCAATTTGCGTTTCCGACCATTTCGTGTTAGGATAATACCATCATCACAACCAGTTTGATCCTGCCCGGGGCAGGAAAAACAAAACGGAGGAATCAGCGTTGTTTACGATCCAGAACTATGTTCTGCCCCAAACCCCAGCCGAGGCATACGAGCTTTCTCAGCGCAGGGACGCGGTGGTGCTGGGGGGCTGCGGCTGGCTGAAGATGCAGCATCGGCGCATCGGCACCGCCATCGATCTTTCATCCCTTGCGCTGAATCATATCGAAGAAACCGAAAACGAGTTTTCAATCGGCGCGATGGTCACGCTGCGGCAGATCGAGCAAAATCACATGCTGGCGGCGCATTACGGCAGCTTTTTGGCCGACAGCGTGCGCTCGATCGTAGGGGTGCAGTTTCGCAACTGTGCCACGGTGGGCGGCAGCATCTTTGCCCGATTTGGCTTTTCCGACGTATTGACGGCATTGCTTGTGCTGGATGCACAGGTGGAGCTGGCCGGTGCGGGGCGCATCTCGCTGACCCGATTTGCCGAAGCGCCCTTTGCGCGGGATGTACTGCTGCGGATCTGCCTGCCCAAAGCACCGGTGCGGGCGGCCTATCTCTCCTACCGCAACACGGCAACCGATCTGCCGATCATTACCGTCGCCGCCGCCCGCTTCGGCAGTGAAACGCAGGTAGCGGTGGGCGCGCGTCCCCGAAGAGCAAGGCTGTGCGTGATGCACCGCCAAAGCGGCGAAGCGCTTGACGCACTGTCCAAACGGATGGCGGCGGAATACGATTACGGCTCAAATCTGCGCGGCAGCGCCGAGTACCGCCAACATCTGGCCAAAATGCTGCTGCAACGTGCCTTGGGGCAACTGGAGGAAGTATGAAGCTGAATTTTACCTTGAACGGTCGTCCTGTTCAGGACGAGGTGAAGCCGGACACCCTACTGCTGGACTACCTGCGGTTTAAGGGCTGCCTTTCGGTCAAACGCGGATGCGAAACCTCCAACTGCGGCCTCTGCACCGTGCTGGTGGACGGCAAGCCGGTGCTTTCCTGCACCATGCTGGTCGTGCGCATCAATGGAAAAACAGTGACAACCCTTGAGGGCTTGCAGGAGAAGGCAAAGGAATTCGGCGCGTTTTTGGCCGACGAGGGCGCCGAGCAGTGTGGCTATTGCAGCCCCGGCTTTATCATGAACGTGCTCGCCATGGAGCAGGAGCTGACCGACCCCACCGAGGAGGAGATCAAATCCTATCTGGTGGGCAACCTGTGCCGCTGCACCGGATATATGGGGCAGCTGCGCGCTGTGAAAAAGTATCTTTCCCTCAAAAAGGAGGATCGGCAATGAGCTATGTTGGTTCCCCTCTGCGCAAAAAGGATGCCATGGCTCTTGTCACGGGTCAGCCCGTTTACACCGACGACCTTGCCCCGCGCGAATGTCTTGTGGTGAAGCTGCTGCGCTCCCCTTACGCCAGCGCACGGATCAAAAGCATCCGCACCGACCTCGCCTGCAAGGTTCCCGGCATCGAGTGTGTGCTGACCTATCGGGATGCGCCGAACAACCGCTTTACCATGGCGGGGCAGACCTATCCCGAGGCCAGCCCCTATGACCGTTATATTCTTGAGGATCGGGTACGCTTTGTGGGCGACGCGGTGGCAATTGTGGCCGGTGAAACCGAGGAGGCCGCCGATCGCGCCCTGCGCCTGATCAAGGTGGAGTATGAGGTACTGGAGCCGGTACTGGATTTTACCAAGGCGAAGGACGCTCCGGTGCTTGTCCATCCCGAGGAGGACTGGAAAGCTCTGTGCGATATGGGCGGAGACCCCAAGCGCAACCTTTGTGCCTCCGGCCTTGAGCAGGACGGCGACGTGGAGGCCGTGATGGCCGGATGCGATCTGGTGCTCGAGCGCACCTATCACACACAGGCCAACCAGCAGGCCATGATGGAAACCTTCCGAACCGTTACCCATCGGGATCTTTACGGCCGTTTGACGGTGGTTTCCTCGACGCAGGTTCCCTTTCATGTGCGGCGCATTCTGGCCACGGCGCTGGGCATTCCAAAATCGCAAATCCGTGTGATCAAGCCGCGCATCGGCGGCGGCTTCGGCGCAAAGCAAACGCTCGTTACCGAGGGATACCCCGCCCTTGTCACCCTCAAGACCGGCAAGCCCGCTAAGCTGGTGTATACCCGGTACGAATCCTTTATCGCCTCGTCGCCCCGGCACGAGATGCAGGTTCGTGTGCGTTTGGGTGCGATGCGGGATGGCCGCATCCGCGCCATCGACATCCACACCCTTTCCAACACCGGAGCCTTCGGAGAGCACGGGCCGACCACGGTGGGGCTCTCGGGTCACAAATCCATTCCGCTTTATACGGGCGGCACCGAAGCCTTCCGCTTTTCCTGGGATGTGGTATACACCAACCTCCTTTCCTCCGGCGCTTACCGTGGCTACGGCGCCACGCAGGGCATCTTCGCGCTGGAAACCGCCGTCAACGAGCTTTCCGCGCAGCTGGGAATCGACCCGGTCGCCCTGCGCATGAAAAACATCGTGCGGCAGGGGCAGATGATGCCCGCCTATTATGGGGAGACCGCCAATTCCTGCACGCTGGATCAATGTCTCGAACAGGCCCGGCGCATGATCGGCTGGGACGAAAAATATCCCGTGCGTGATCTTGGCAACGGACGTGTGCGAGCCGTCGGCTGCGCCATGGCGATGCAGGGCTCCGCAATCTCCAACATCGACACCGCGTCGGTAGCGGTCAAGCTCAACGACGACGGCTTCTACTCGCTCTTAATCGGTGCGTCGGATATGGGCACGGGCTGCGATACCATTCTGGCACAGATGGCGGCCGACTGCCTGAGCTGCAAGCCCGGGGATATTGTGGTTTCGGGCGTGGATACCGATGCTTCTCCCTACGACAGCGGCTCCTACGCCTCCTCCACCACCTATCTCACCGGCCTGGCCGTGGTGAAAACCTGCGAGGCGCTCGTCAAAAAGCTCTGCCTCCATGGTGCGAGGATGCTGGGCTGTGATGCGGCACGGGTGGATTTTGACGGAGAGCGGGTCTACCGCGTCGATACCGACGAGGGCGTTTCGCTGCGCGAGCTCGGCAACAGCACCCAATGCGCGAACGACGATGCGCTGTTTGCCAGCGAATCCTGCAAAACACCGATCTCCCCACCCCCGTTTATGGTTGGAATGGCCGAGGTGGAGGTGGATCTTGAGACCGGCAAGGTAACCCCCATCGATTATGTGGCAGTGATCGACTGCGGCACCCCGATCAATCCCAATCTTGCCCGGATACAGGCGGAGGGAGGTCTGGTGCAGGGCATCGGAATGGCATTGTACGAAAATGTCGTCTATTCCCCGGACGGGCAGATGCTGTCAAACTCCTTTTTGCAGTACAAGCTCCCCTCCCGCGCCGACGTGGGAGAGGTACGGGTCGAATTTGCGCCGAGCTTTGAGCCTACGGGCCCCTTTGGTGCAAAATCCATCGGGGAAATTGTCATCAACACCCCCTCCCCCGCCATCGTAC
>CAZVAV010000086.1:0-7397 GCA_964625135.1 uncultured Oscillospiraceae bacterium
GCGACGCCTACATTGCCCCCGGGGTTCTGCCCGAGGGGGTTCTGCTCGCCAACGCGACCGGCAGCTACGGCTTGGGCATTGCCGAGCATATGCTGGGAATGCTGCTGATGCTCTGCAAAAAAATGCACCGCTACCGCGATCAGCAGCGCGAGGCAAATTGGAACGACCTGGGCGAAGTGCGCGCCGTCAGCGGCAGCACCGCTCTGGTGATTGGGCTGGGCGATATCGGCGGCGAGTTTGCCAAACGGGTCAAGGCGATGGGAGCCACCGTCATCGGGGTGCGCCGCCGTGGAACCGATAAGCCCGACTATGTCGACGAGCTGTACCTCACCGAGCAGATCGACGAGCTGCTTCCCCGCGCCGATATTGTCGCCCTCTGCCTGCCCAACACCAGCGCGACCCGGGGACTGATGAATCGCGAGCGGATTGGGAGAATGAAGCAGGACGCAATCCTTCTCAATGTCGGCCGCGGCACCGCGGTGGATGGCGATGCCCTCTGCGACGCGCTGGAGGAGGGACGTCTCTGGGGCGCCGCTGTGGATGTGACCAACCCCGAGCCGCTCCCCGCCGACAGCCGGATGTGGCGCTGTGAGAACCTGTTCATCACTCCGCATGTCTCGGGCGGATTTTCTCTTCCCGAAACGCACGACCGGATTGTCCGGCTGGGCGCGTCGAATCTTGCGGCCTTCCTCAAGGGGGAGCCGATCCGGGATCTTGTGGACTTTGAAACCGGATACCGCAAGCTTCCTCAGTAAAGCCGACTTCGCTCGAATTAAAACACCTGCTGACGCATTGCGGCGTCGGCAGGTGTTTTTGTCTCTCAAAGGGGCTTTAGGGCGGCTCAAGGAAGCGGATGATCCAAAAACGGGGCGCAGGGCTCGGCCTTACAAAGAATTGGCTCAACCGAGAGCCGATCGATGGCAAGCACCGGCTCGGGCTCGGCGGGATGTACAGAAAGCAGCTTTTCCATCCAGACCATATCGTACCAGACCCCAAGCTTATAGCCGCATCGGGTGAAGTGCGCGACCGTCTGATAGCCCATCCGCTCGTGAAACTGAATGCTCCCCGGATTGGGGTAGGCGATACAAGCGTTCGCGTTGAGGATATGCTGGCGGCGGAGCAGCCCCTCCAAGGCGAGATAGAGCTTTTGGCCGATTCCCCGTCCACGGAGCCTTTGATCCATGTAGATGGTGGTTTCTACCGACCAGTCATAGGCGGCGCGCTCCTTAAACGAGGCCGCGTAGGCGTAGCCAAGCAGCCGCCCCCCTTCCTCCGCGACAAGATAGGGGTAGCGGGAGAGGATCCTTTTGATGCGTCCGGAAAATTCCTCCACACTCGGAACCTCGTATTCAAAGGTAATTCCCGTATCGGTGACATAGGGGGCGTAGATCGCAAGCAGCGCCGGGGCATCCGCCTCGGTCGCCATGCGGATACAGATCGTTTCGCTCATCGTTCTCCTCCTTGCTGATTTCCTTTGCAGGCCGTGTCATTTTGGTTTTATCTTAGCACAATCAGGGCAGCCCGGCAATCGGGCAGCCGATTGTTAAGATAAAATAAAGCATTCTCGCGAAAAAGTTCACATAGTATAAAGAAGCCTTTCCCAATGATGACAAAAGTTGGAATAAAATATATAATTTTTGCAATCGGAAATTCACCAATTGAGAGGAGTGCTCAGTATGGCAAAAAGGAAACTTTCTCTTCCCGCGTGGATATTCATCGGCATGTTCCTTGGTATTCTCACCGGTCTGTGCTTCCTGAATAACCCGGACTTCACCACCAACTACATTAAACCCTTCGGCACCATCTACATCAACCTTCTGAAATTTCTGGTTGTCCCTGTCGTTGTGTTCTCGATTACCGACGGCGTTGTCTCGCTCAAGGATCTTAAGCGGGTTGGCTCGGTCGGCATCCGCACCTTTATTTATTACATCTTTACCACCGCGATGGCCGTCATCATCGGCCTGATCATGGCAAACCTCTTTATCGACGCCTTCCCCCGCCTTGAGACCAGCGGCGCGGAATACACCGCCAGCAGCGCGAAGGTGATGGACGTCATCGTCGGCATCTTCCCCAGCAACATCCTTCAGCCGATGGTCGCCACCGACATGCTGCCCGTCATCGTCATCGCCCTCTTCATGGGCGCGGGCATCCTTTCGGCCGGTGAAAAGGGCGAAAAGATTGCCGAGCTGGTCAACTGCATGAACGATGTCGTCATGAAGGTCATGATGATGATCATCAAAATTACCCCCATCGGCGTTTTCTGCCTGATGTGCAACGTGGTGGCGGTCAACGGCCCGGCCATCGTCGGCTCGCTGGCCATCGTCATCGGCGTCGCCTACCTGAGCTATCTGATCCATGTGGTGCTGGTCTATGGCATCAGCGTCCGGTTCCTCAGCGGGATGAGCCCGATCGCCTTCTTCAAGGGTCTGGCTCCCGCGATGATCTGCGCCTTTACCACCACCTCGTCGAACGCGACCCTCCCGCTGAACATCGAGTGCTGCAACAAAATGGGCGCCGAGCCCGAGATCAGCTCGTTTGTGCTGCCGCTGGGCGCGACCATCAACATGGACGGCACCGCCATCTATCAGGCGGTCGCCACCATCTTTATCGCAAGCTGCTATGGAATTACGCTGACCCTCGCCCAGATGGGAATGGTGGTTTTGACCGCCACCCTCGCCTCGATCGGAACCGCCGGCGTATCCGGCGCGGGAATGATCATGCTTTCGATGGTGCTCAGTACGGTTGGCATCCCTGTGGAAGGCATCGCGCTGATTGCCGGTGTGGATAAGATCTTCGATATGGGGCGCACCACGCTCAACATCACCGGAGACGCCACCTGTGCGATGTGGATTTCCAGACAGGAGCGCGCACGCGCCGCTGCCGCCGCGAGGTAACGCCAAGAAAACCGAAGCTTTGCTGTCAAAAAGGGGAGCGCCCGTCGGACGCTCCCCTTTTTTCGTCGTCGGAAGGGGAATCCCCCCATGCGGCGGCAAAAATAACCGGGAATGTCCCGCGAAGCTTTTCCTGAATTTTACACAAACGCGGTGTTTCTTTGCATCGGGCTTTGCTATGATGACCTCTGGTACATATCGTAATTGTTACAATGGAGGAAACATCATGAAGCTTCACAAACTTGCGTCCTTGCTCCTCGCGCTCCTAATCGCAGGCTCGGCCCTCTCCGGCTGCACGACTGCCGGCGCCCCCGCGCCAAGCAGCACCCAACCCGCGCCCGCCTCGTCCGCGCCCGCCTCGCAGGCCGCCGTGGCGCAGCCGGTACAGGTCACAAAGCCGAAGTATGTCTTTTTGTTCATCGGCGACGGCATGAGCTACCCGCAGTTCCAGATCGCTTCGGATTACCTCGGCGCGGTGGCCGAGCCCGATCCCGAGATTCTCAAGGGGGGAGCCTCGCTCTCGTTCATGAATTTCCCGGTGGCGGGCAGCGCGACAACCTTTGACTCGACCTCCTTCGCTCCCGACTCGGCCTCGACCGCCACCTCGATTTCGACCGGCTACAAAACCCACAGCGGCGTCATCAATATGGACGAGACCAAGACCAAGCGCTACGAGACGATCACCGAAAAGCTGAAAAAGCAGCTCGGCTATAAAATCGGCGTCATCTCGACCGTCAACCTCAACCACGCCACCCCGGCGGCCTTCTACGCACACCAGCCCAGCCGCAAAAATTACTACGAAATCGGGCAGGAGCTGGTTGCCAGCGGCTTTGATTACTTTGCGGGCGGCGGAATGCTTCATCCGACCGGCAAGGACAAGGATCAGACCGATATCTACGAGGTCGCTGCCAAGGGCGGCTACCGGGTGGTGAAAACGCAGGCCGAGGCCGAGGCGCTCACCGCCGCCGACGGCAAGGCGATTATCATCGGCGAGACGCTGGCCGACGCCGACTCGCTCTCCTACGACAACGACCGCGCCGCCACCGAGTGGGCGCTCTCGGACTATGTCCGCAAGGGCATTGAGGTGCTCGACAACGACATCGGCTTCTTCATGATGGTGGAGGGCGGCAAAATCGACTGGGCCTGCCACGCCAACGACGCGGGCGCGACCATCGCCGATACCCTCGCCCTCTCCGACGCGGTGGAGGAGGCGCTCGCCTTTGCCCAGAAGCACCCCGACGAAACGCTGATTCTGGTGACCGGCGACCACGAGACCGGCGGCCTGACCATCGGCTATGCCGGAACCGATTACGACACCTTCCTGCACAACATCGAAAACCAGAAGCTTTCCTACGCCAAGTATGATACCGATTATGTCGCCAAGTACAAGGCGAACAACACCCCCTTTGAGGAGGTTCTGGCGGACGTCAAGACGCTGTTCGGCCTGATGACCGCCGGAGATTCCGACGCGACCGAGGACAGCCGCCTAGTGCTGACCGACTACGAGCTGTCCCGCCTGCGCGCCGCCTATGACCAAACGATGGCCGGTGGGCTCGGAGAGAGCCCGAGCCAGGAGGAATCGATCCTCTATGGCACCTACGAGCCGCTGAGCGTCACCATCACCCATCTGCTCAATAACAAGTCGGGCATCAACTTTGCCTCCTACGCCCATACCGGACTGCCGGTCGCGGTGTTCGCCAAGGGCCCCGGTCAGGAGCTGTTTGAAGGCTTCTACGACAACACCGCCATCTATCAGAAGACTGCCCAGCTGCTGGGCGTGGCTTAACGCCGATGCCCGTCTCTAAAAAAGTCCTGCGCGATCAGCTTCCGGTGCTGCTCTGCTTTTTGCTGGTGGCGGTTCTTCTGCTGCTGCCCACCGGCTTTGAGGACGCGGTGATCTATCAGGGAACCGACCGCTGCGCCGCACAGGTGATTTCGGTCAACGACGAGCGGATCATCAGCACCGGGCTGATCCGCTCCGGCGAGCAGACCTGTGAGCTGCTGCTGCTCGGCGGACGCTTTGAGGGAACCATCGCCGAGGGCTACAACATGCTCAACGGCTCGCTCGAATCGGATAAAATCTTTCGCCCCGGCGACCGTGCCCTTGTGGTCATCCACTACACCGGGGAGGAGATCGTCTCGGTCAATATGATCGATCATTACCGGCTAAACAAGGAGCTGGTGCTGGCTCTTGGCTTTGCCGCCTTCCTCATCCTCTTCGCGGGGAAAGCCGGGGTGCGCGCCATCCTCTCGTTTGTGCTGACCGTGCTGTCCCTCTGGAAGCTGCTGGTGCCCGCCTGCCTGCGGGGGCAAAATCCCATTTTTGTCGGGCTGCTGATCACAGCGCTGCTCACCGTCATGATCATTTCGCTGCTCTACGGCTTCGACCGCCGCGCTCTCGCGGCAAACACCGGCGCGCTGGCCGGGCTGCTGGTCACCTGCCTGCTGGGGGCGCTCTGCACCGGGCAGTTTCAGATTCACGGCGCGGTCATGTCCTACTCCGAAAGCCTGCTCTACAGCGGCTATCAGCATTTGAACCTGACTAAAATTTTTATGGCGAGCATCTTTATCGGCTCCTCCGGCGCGGTGATGGATCTTGCGGTGGACATCACCTCGGCGGTCAACGAGGTGATCGAAAAGCGACCCGACATCGGCTGGCGGGAGGCGACCCGCTCGGGCATGAACGTGGGACGCGCCGCCATGGGCACGATGACCACCACGCTGCTGCTCGCCTACTCGGGCGGCTATCTCGCGCTGCTGATGGTATTTATGGCACAGGGAACCCCGATCTACAATATCCTCAACTACAAGTACGTCTCGGCCGAAATCATCGATACGGTGGTCGGCAGCTTCGGGCTGGTATCGGTGGCTCCGCTCACCGCGCTGGCGAGTGGGCTGCTGCTCACCCGGGGCAGAGATCAAACGGCGGCCTGATTCAGGCATAAAAAAGGGAGGCACGGCCTCTCTTTTTTTATGCCGTAAAGCACAATCCAGTTTATTCCATCCTTTGGCGGTGCAAACTGACAGAACGGCCAATTGCTTTTTTGAAGAAATTGCGCTATGCTACATGATATCAGAAAATTTGGCATTCATCGAACAGGAGGAATACTGTTGAAAAAGGAAAGAGGATTTGCCCTGCCACAGACCCCTTTTGTCAGGACATTGCTGTGCCTGCTCATCACAGGCTTGTTTGGAGGAATCTATTTTTACGCCTCCCTTCCGGCCCTGAATTTTCAATCCGGTGAGTTTTATTTTTTTGTCGTGCTGCTGTGCATCGTCTACGTCATTTCGGTGTTCCTGTTTTCGGGCAGACCGATTGACAACGAGGCGCGCACCCCACTGGACAACCTGCTTCACTGGATCCGCTTCATCCGCCGCAAATGCCTGCCGGTCGGCATCCTTTTGCTGGCGCTTGCCATTGTGGTCGCGCTGGGCTTTGTCATCTCGCTTCCCGTCTTCCGAGCCGGCGCTTACCGCAGCCTGCTCAACGTGCAGCAGGGAAATTTCTCGACCGACGTCACCCAAATTTCCTTTAACGAAATCCCTACGCTCGACCGCACCTCCGCCGAGTTTTTGGGGGACCGTCAGATGGGAACGCTCAGCGACATGGTCAGCCAGTTTGAGTATTCCAACGACTCGACCCAGATCAATTATCAGGGAAGGCCGGTTCGGGTCGCGCCGATCGGCTACGCCGATCTGTTCAAATGGCTGACCAACCGGAAAAACGGCCTGCCCGCCTATGTCGTGGTGGATATGGTCACGCAGGAGGCGACGGTCATGCGCCTGCCGGAGGGGATGAAATACTCCTTCTCCGAGCCGCTCAACCGAAACATTCTGCGCCACCTGCGCTTCGCCTATCCGACCTTCCTGTTTTCCACCCCCGAGTTTGAGGTCGATGAGGAGGGGCACCCCTGGTGGATCGCCCCGCGAATCGTCAAAACCATCGGGCTGTTCGGCGGCTCCGACATCCGGGGTGCGGTTCTGGTCGACGCCATCACCGGCGAAAGCCAGTACTATGAGGAGGTTCCCACCTGGGTGGACACCCTCTATATGCCCAACCTGATTATGGAGCAGTACAATTACTACGGAACACTGGTTCATGGCTTCATCAACTCGATTTTGGGGCAGCGGGACGTGACGATGGCCACACAGGGCTATAACTATATCGCCATGAACGACGATATTTATGCCTATACCGGTGTCACCTCGGCCAACTCCGACCAGTCGAACCTGGGCTTCCTGCTCTGCAACATGCGCACCAAGGAGACCCATTTCTACACCGTGCCGGGTGCGACCGAGGTCGCCGCCCAGCAGTCCGCGATGGGCGTTGTGCAGGATTTGGGCTATCAGGCCACCTTCCCGCTGCTGCTCAACCTCGCCGGGCAGCCGACCTATTTTATCCCGCTGAAGGACGCCACCCAGCTGGTTAAGATGTACGCGATGGTCAACGTGGCGCAGTATCAGATCGTGGCAACCGGAACGACGGTGCCGGTGTGCGAGCAGACC
>CAZVAV010000087.1:0-7339 GCA_964625135.1 uncultured Oscillospiraceae bacterium
ATCTTCATTTCCTGTCGACTTTGATTTTCTATATTCATCTTTTATATTTTTCTTTCTTAACTTGGAAAAGAAATATTTAGGCACTGTAGAACTCGCTAAATTGGAAAAGCAGTGCTAAAACGCAACTTAAGAGCCATTTGTGGCTGCATCTTGAAAGTTTGCGTACGCGTCACAGACCTCATTTACCTCTCCCTGTGCCATACAGATACCCTGATTAAGCCAAAGTGCATGCGTACAAATGGAGCGAACCGATTCCTGCGCGTGTGAAACGTAAAGCAGAGTTGTTCCCCCCGACAGCATTGCATGCATTCGCTGCGTACATTTTTTTTGAAATGCGGCATCCCCAACTGCAAGAATTTCATCTACAACAAGAATTTGAGGGCGCACCATCGTCGCTACCGAAAAGCCCAATCGCGCTTTCATACCGGACGAATAATTTTTAATCGGCGAATCCAGAAATTGCCCGAGCTCGGCAAAATCCGCGATTTCGTCAAAATGTTCCTCCATATATTTTTGTGAATGACCCAGCAGTGACCCGTTAAGAAAAATGTTTTCGCGACCAGTCAAGTCCCCGTCAAAGCCTGCCCCAAGCTCAATGAGGGGGGCGATCGAGCCTCGCACAGAAACAGTGCCCTGATATGGCTTCAGGATGCCGCAAATGAGCTTGAGAAGCGTCGATTTTCCGGAGCCGTTCGACCCGATCAGACCCCAAGCCTCACCTGGCTTTACAGTCAAGTTCACATCCTGAACCGCCAGAAACTCCTGATACATCAGCTGCCGCTTGGCAAAACGAATGCAGTATTCCTTAAGGCTATCTACTTTTTCTTTTGCCAGATTGAAGCGCACAGTGGCATGCTCCACCTTGACCGCATAATTATTTTCCATATGCTCCACCATCAGATATATAAAATAAAGCGATCCTGTGACCGCAGAAAACTAGCCGTGCCAACAAGCAGCGCCAAGCATGCCACCACGCATCCATACGCCCACAGATGCCACGCAGGCATCCAACCGTACAGCACAATTCCACGAAACTGAGAAATGTAGCAGTACATCGGATTGCATATTTTAATCAAAGTAAGAAGCTGCGGCGGCAGCATATCCGCCGGATAAAAAATCGGGGTCAGATACATCCATGCCATGGTAACAACGCTGTAAATATACTGGATATCCCGAAAAAATACGGTTGCCTGCGCCAAAAACAGCCCCACGCCGACACAAAAAACATAAAGCTGCAACAAAACCAATGGGGCAAGCAGGAGATAGGGTGTTGGCCGTACCCCGGTAAAAATCATCACCAGAATCAAAGCCCCCAGGGAAAGGACAAAATCCACCAAACAACTGGTCACCTTAGCGAGTGTGAAGATATATTTAGGCACATAGGTCTTTTTTAGCAACGCCGCACTGCCCAAAATCGAGCGCATCCCTTGGTTGGTGCTGTTGGTCATGAAGTTGAACATGACCTGCCCGGAAAGCAGATAGACGGGAAAATTTTCAATGTTGCGTCGAAACATCGTGCTAAATACGATTGTCATAACCACCATAATCATCAACGGATTGAGTACGCTCCAGAGATATCCAAGAAAGCTGCGCCGATATTTAATTTTTAGATCGCGAACCACGAGCTGACGAAGCAGGTTTTGATACTGAAGAAACCCGCGAATCCAAGTTTTGAGTCGCTGCATACATTCAATTCCTACCTTTATTTTCGTAATCTATCCCTCACATCGCGGTAAAAAGAGGAAGAAATGATTTGATCAAAAACTTCCCCGCTAAGATAAAGCCTATGAAGCAATATTACTTTTTTATATTCCTTATTTGCGATAGGCAATATGGGAGGACAGTTTTCTGTGATCCAAGATATAAACTCCCGCGCCAAATTCTTTCCCAGTTTTCTATTTGGGTGGCGCAGCAAACAGGTGACCAAATAGGTTGTAATAACGCCCCGCAGTTTTTCATGAAAATACTGTTGTGCACTTTCGGAAAGCTCAGGGCGCGCACAGTAGAATTTACAGATTTTACAAAATACATAATTTAATTGATCCAAGCGCTTGACTTGATTGGCACTGGCAATACTTTGCTGTGCGTTTCCAATCAAATATTGGTATAAATATTTGTCCGAAAAGTAAATAGAACGCACCAAAGAAAAGGGAAGTGTGATATACTCGCTGTCCTCATAAAAAACTTTCTCAGACAGGAGATCATTGAAAGCAGCATAGAACTTTGTTCGATAGGTGATCCCTTGAATCGAAAAACAATTTTTTGTAGAAAGCAGCGATGAGGACAACTGTTCCATTGAAATCGTTTTTCCGACAAGCGCCGCAGGAACCGTAACCGGAGCAGCTTCTCGACTTATCATGTTGATTTGATGAAAGCTGTTAACCACTACATCAGCGTCACAGGCCTCCAACTCCGCGAGATGCTTCGGAAGATTCTCTGAAAGCAGCCAGTCATCCGCATCCACGACGCGAAAGTATCGGCCCTTTGCCACTCGGATCGCCGCGTTAATCCCGCTGCCGTGTCCTCCGTTTTCTTTGTGAATCACAGAAATGCTGTCGGGATAGTTTGCTGCATAACGATCCGCGATATCCCCTGTCGAATCGGTGGAGCCGTCGTCCACGACAATAATATCCAGCTTTGAAATAACCTCTGACACCAGCATAGAGGATAGGCACTGATCGAGGTAGCGTTCGGCATTAAAAGCCGGTACTGCGATTGAAAGAATCTTTTCCACCGAAGCGCCCCCTATCTGAGATATTTCATCATTGCAGCAGACTGCCTGTTCATTGAAAGCGTTCATATTGCCCCGCTTTCATACCCTTTTGATACATTCAGATAAAAGTCTTCTAAAAATGATGCCTGCTTCTTAATATCAAAGCCCTGAGCTGCCAGCTTTTCGGTTGTGCTCTCCCGACAGCAGGTGAAAAGTTCTTCTGCTCTTTGTGCCCAGAGTGCATCATCCGCTTCCAACGGCACAAATACGACCGGGTCGGTCAGCGCAACATCCGATTTGATTCGATCAGACATCAGGCAGGGCAGTCCCGCCGCCTGCGCCTCAACGCCCACCACGGGGAACCCTTCATAAAGAGAGGGCAGCAAAAAAAGGTCAAATGCCTGCATCAGCCGCTCGACGTCATTGCGAACCCCCAAAAAATGCACAGAATTTTCAATTCCCAGCTGTGTGCTGAGTGCGGATATTTTATTTTTCAATTCCCCTTGCCCGACCAAAAAAAGAATGCTGTCCGGTCGTCTCTGATGAAGTACAGCAAAAATATGAAGCAGCTTATCGTGATTTTTCTGCATGCAAAAACGACCCACATGACCAACCACGAAGGTTTCCGAGCCGATTTCCAGTTCTTGCCGCTTCGCTGCACGAATAGAGGGAGAAAAGGCGAACCGCTCCAGCTCAATGGCGTTAGGAAGAACTGCGTAGCTACCGTTTTCCATTGTCTTCTTTGGAAAAAGAAAGCCGGCCGCTGCGTCGGAACAGGAAAAGCAGTGCGTCGCCACAAGGGGCAAAAGCTGACGCGCCAAAAGTCGAATCGGATATTTTCCGTCACGAGGAAACGCTGTATTATGGCTGTGGGCGATCCGCACCGGAACGCCTGCTCTCTTTGCAGCTCCAAGTGGAAGTGCCGACATTGCATCAATATGAGAATGAATGATTCGATACCCCGGACGATTCTCAAAAAAGGCTTTCAGTGCCTGCGGATATCGCAGCCCATTTTTCAAGGACATCGGGCAAACATGATACACGGTACCGCCCAAATCGGTGATTTCCGCGTCATAGTCTCCGGCATCATCCCGATGCGTCAGAAAATCAAACTGTACCCGGCTGCGATCTATATGACGGTAAAGGTTCATGAGCAGCGTTTCGGCTCCCGCGCGATCCATTTTTCCTACAACCTGCAAAACACGAAGCGGCTGCCGCATCTGCCCCGCCCCCTTCTCCCAAAAGTGTAGCTGCTTTTATCATCCGCTCTGCAAATTCGGCAGAGGCGCTTGGTTCTGTACCCTTCGGTCAAATGCTTCGGTCTACCATCAAGCCAACATCTGACTCTCTGCTCGACGCGTTAATCGACCGGACAACCATCGCTCTCTTTCCCGATCAATGTAAAACTTGCTATTTGCCTTACAACGTCTAAAAAGCGAAAAATATTGTCGATAAATACAATTATAATACCACAAATCGCCTTATGTTGCAAGCGCATGCGCCTTTATTGGCGGATATTGCCGCAGAAAATCCAGCTTTGGGATTTTTCTTCCGGCCTTTCTTGCAAGGTTCCGGATACAATTGTATATTATTTATGCAAGTCACACCGATCATGTCCCCCAAACAAGTTTTTGAAAGCCCACATCGAAAGCCTCCAATCCCCGGCAAATCAAAGACATAGTTCCTCTTCCCTTCTCATAGGATGTGATAGGACAAGCAAGGAGGGAGGTCGCCCGCCGTGCCCGAACGCAAGCTGAATTACCACTTCCACAACCCGAATACAGCGGCGGCAACCGCCGATCATCTGCTCAAGGTCTTTCTGGACGCAAACCGGGACAAGGTTGAAGCGGCTCTACAGGCTGCCGCACAGACATTAGCTCCTGACATACCCTGGGCAGAAGACCACTCGCAATCCGCATAGCTAGCCCTTGCGCTGCGCCCCCATCGCCGGCAGATGAATTACGCCGGTAATAGGGGCCTTTGCGTTTTGGGGACAAGCTTGCCTTTCAAACCACCCCATGCTAAAATAGCAGAAACAGAACGATTCGATTGTAACAGAAAGGTATGCTTCTATGAGGATTGCCGCCTACTGCCGTGTATCGACCGACAAGGAAGATCAGCTCAACAGTCTGGAAGCACAGAAGGTTTTTTTTGCCGAGTATACCAAGCGTACCGGTGACAGCCTTGTGCGCCTGTACGCCGATGAAGGAATTTCCGGTACCAAGATCAAAAATCGAAAAGAATTTCTGCGGATGATGACAGATGCGGAGCACGGCCTTTTTGAGATGATTGTGGTGAAGGATATCTCGCGGTTTGCCCGCAACACCGTTGACCTGCTGCAAAACATCCGAAAATTGAAGTCGTTGGGCATTGAAACGCAGTTCTTGACCGCCAACATGACGAGCATGGGCAACAGCGAATTTGTGCTGACCATCTTCGGCGCGCTCGCGCAGGAGGAGAGCGCCAACACCTCAAAGCGGGTTAAGTTCGGCAAAAAGATCAATGCCGAGAAGGGGCGCGTACCAAATATCGTTTATGGCTATGACAAAACCATCGGGGATTTTTTTAACCTCTCGGTCAATGAGCAGGAGGCCGCGGTTGTCCGGCAGATTTTTCAATGGTACCTGCATGAGGGCTATGGCGCTGCCAAAATCTCGAACATGCTCAATGGGCAGGGGATTAAAACAAAGCGCAACTGCCGGTGGAGCCAAACCGCCGTCTGCCGAATTCTGACCAATGAGCTGTACGCCGGAAGGATTATCAATGGAAAGCAGGAGGTCGTTGATTTTTTAACGGGACAACGGGCAGAAAAGGATACAGCCGAATGGCTAATAACCGATCGGCCGGAGCTGCAAGTTGTCAGTCCCGAGGAATTCGCGCGGGCACAGCAGCTTTTGACCACGCGAAACCAAGCCTTCCACCTCAACCGCGAGCGGCAGAGCAACAAGTTCCTTTTGTCCACCTTGATCAAGTGCAAGGAATGCGGCTGGTCGTTCCGGCGCACGGTGCGTACTTATAAAAACACCTACGTCCGCTGGGTCTGCTCCGGACACAACGGAAAGGGGGCGGAAAACTGCCCCAACGCGATTACCGTGGAGGAGGACGAGCTTCTCGACGTTCTGCAGGAGTATTTTTCCGAGCTGCTGAAACAGAAAAAATCGGTCATCCGGCATGTGGTAAGTGAATTTGAGCGGATCTACAAGGCAAAGGATGAAAATTTGAACCACGAAAAGAAATTGACCGACCGACTTTCCAAGCTGCAAAAGTCCCGCCAAAAATATATGGATATGTACACTGATGATCTGATTACCCGCGAGGAGCTCAACGAGAAGATCGGCGGGATGCGCAAGGAAATCGAGCGCTTGGAAAACGAGCTGAAGGTGGTTTCCTATCATCTGACCAAGGGGGAGCGGTTGGAAAGCATTCTCAACAGCACCTTCAAGGAAATTGAGGACATCACCGATCTACGGCAGATGACCAATGCGCAGCTCAAGCGCATTCTCCAGAAGATCGAGGTGGACAAGGAGGGCAATGTCGATATTTACCTGCATCTGCTGGGCGATCTGGGGCTGGATCAAACCGTTCTGATTCGTAACGACCATACATAAGGACGTGAGTGAGAGGCTGCGTCTGCTTTCTCCCTCTCTGTTCGAGCAATGCCGCGCGGTGCTTGAAGTAAACAAGCTCCAGCGCCACATTCGGGGCGGACTGGCCACCCGGGAAAAGTATGCGAAAATCCGTTCAACCGATCATCCTGCGTTTTAAGAATTCAAATGCGGCAAAGCAGCCCCACAGGGTGGATACACGCCCTGTGGGGCTGCTTTGCATTTTTTACCCGGCGCAGACGAAAAATATTGGAAGCTGATTGCCCCCCAATTGCCCCGCCCATACTCAAAGGCAGTGAATCAAAGCGAGGTGGGCGGATGAATTACAACAAGGTTGAAATCTGCGGGGTAGATACCTCGAAGCTGCCGGTGATCAGTGAAAAGGAAAAGCTGGAGCTGATGCGCCGCGCCAAGGAGGGAGACACAGCGGCCAGAGATCGGATGATCGCCTGCAACCTGCGGCTGGTGCTCTCTGTGGTGCAAAAGTTTTCCAACCGGGGAGAAAACCCGGACGACCTCTTTCAGGTGGGGTGCATCGGGCTAATCAAGGCGATTGATCATTTCGACCCGACCCTGGAGGTGCGCTTCTCAACCTATGGGGTGCCGATGATCATCGGTGAAATCCGTCGTTACCTGCGGGATAACAATGCGGTGCGGGTCAGTCGCTCGATGCGGGATACCGCTTACAAGGCGCTGCAGGTTCGGGAACGGCTGCTCGGCGAGCGCCTTGTAGAGCCGACGGTCGATGAAATCGCAACCGAGATGGGGGTTCGGCGGCAGGACGTGGTTGCCGCGCTTGAGGCAATTGTCGAGCCGATCTCCCTCTTCGAGCCGATCTACTCGGACGGCGGAGACCCGATCTTTGTGATGGATCAGATTGGCGACCCGGGAACCGACGGCGACTGGCTGGATGAAATTTCGTTTCGGGAGGCGATCGCCGCCTTGGCCGAGCGGGAGAAAAAAATCCTGTCGCTGCGCTTTGTCGTCGGCAAGACCCAAATGGAGGTCGCCCGCGAGGTGG
>CAZVAV010000088.1:0-7290 GCA_964625135.1 uncultured Oscillospiraceae bacterium
ATAAATATATCGGACAATATAACAATATTTTAATGGCAATGCGTGGAATCAATCGTAATTTAAGCAGTACATTAACTCAAATTAATCAGGCTTCCGACCAAGTGGCAAGTGGCTCTGACCAAGTATCCAGCGGCGCGCAGGCGCTGTCACAGGGCGCCACCGAGCAGGCTTCTTCTATCGAAGAGCTCTCTGCAACCATTACGGAAATTTCTTCTCAAATTAAATCAAATGCCGATAATGCAAATGTTGCAAATCAGCTTGCAAATGAATCGGGTGAAGCATTGCAGCTAGGAAGCAAGCAGATGGATGACATGGTGAAGGCCATGAACGAGATTACGGCAACATCTAACGAAATCGGAAAAATTATTAAAACCATTGATGATATTGCATTCCAAACCAATATTTTGGCACTGAATGCAGCGGTTGAGGCAGCTCGTGCAGGTGCTGCCGGTAAGGGCTTTGCGGTGGTAGCTGACGAGGTGCGTAACCTTGCAGGGAAGTCTGCTGAGGCAGCAAAGAATACAACGGCTCTTATTGAAAGTGCAATCACTGCTATTAAACACGGCACTCAGATCGCCGATGGGACAGCGCGTTCTATTTCTGAGGTTGTCGATAAAGCAAGTCTAGTTGCGGAAAATGTACAAAAAATAGCGAATGCTTCCATAGAGCAGGCAACTGCAATTGCGCAAGTGACCACAGGTGTTGACCAGATTTCCAGTGTTGTACAAACCAACTCTGCTACGGCAGAGGAAAGTGCGGCGGCTTCTGAAGAACTTAGCGGACAGGCACAGATGCTCAAAAATTTGGTTGGTAAATTTAAATTAAGAGAGGGTAAGGGTTCTGCCATACAGACAACTCAGGCAGATGAAATTTCAACGCAGCATTCAGAAGCAGTAAACATGACCACTGGCAGCAAATACTAAGCCGCGTGATTAGCAATAGCAGAACCGATGCTTATGAGCCTAAGCTATCGGTTCTGCTATTGCTTTTTCCTCTAACAAAGCAACCATGTCAACCCCGCTTGTAAAATAAAGTGTGTGCTTTACTTTAACGCTTCTAGGAACACCATATCCGTAAGATTTTGTACTATTCGAGCATTACAGTAACAAATTGAACACCCCTGCAGGATAAAGTGGATGCAGCTTAGAGTTTATAAATTTGATCCAAATGTGCTTCAAAAAGCTCCTCATTAGACTGGGGCATTAGCGCCCCACTCCTTTTTATCCGGATTTCATTCTCTCAGCCGCCGAACAGTCCGATCACGCCGTAGGAAGCACCCCCCATGATCAGCCCGGCGGTGGCAACCCCGGCGGCGATCGGCCAAAAGGCTCGCCGCACCGGCATCTGGAGCAGCGTCGCAATCAGTGCGCCGGTCCATGCGCCGGTACCCGGCGCGGGGATGGCGACAAAAACAAAAAGGGCAAACAGGATCGCCCGGCTGGTATTCTGCGCTTTGGCCACCTTTTTTTCGCCCAACGAAAGAATCTTCCGAAACAGAAATCCCACATACGGCAGGGTAGCGCCCCAGCGCAGCACCCGCCCCGCAAACGGAATCAAAACCGGAACCGGGACGAGGTTGCCGATGACACAGACAAGATAAACCAGCCAGAACGGAAAGCCCCAGCTGATGCCGATCGGCACCGCGCCGCGCAGCTCAATGATCGGAACCATCGAGAGAAGAAACAGAAACACAAGCTGAAGCAAGCAGGCAGCCTCCTTTAGGCGCGTAAATTTTGAAGCTGGTGCAGCAGTCCGAGGGCAAGCCGGATCACCGCGCGAAGATTGAACAGCAGCATCGCGAGAAACATGCCCAGCTGAATCAGCAGCACATGCTGTGTCGCCCGCATCAGAAGCGCACCCTGCGCCATCATGAGCAGAAAAGAAACGGCGGTGGAGAGTGGCCGCAGGTCTAACTCGACCAGCCGGCGAATATCAGCGGCTCGGATTGCAAAGGAAACGAGATAGCTGACCATCGTGGCAAAGCTGGCGCCCAACACCCCGAACCGGGGAATCAAAACGAGATTGAGCCCAACATTGACGATGGCTCCGGCACAGATGGCAACCGGCAGGGTCGCGTTGCGCTTGCTGACCATATAGAACGAGCCCAGAAAGGTCACAAGCGAGGAAAAGACCTCTCCCACCACAAGAAACGGGACAAACTGCCACGACTCATAGTAGGATGGGGCGTACAGGATGCGGGTAATCGGCTGAATCAGCATCATGATGCCCGAACCGGCTAAAAAAAGCAGCGTGACATAGTAATCATAGGTCTCTGAGTAGAAGCGCGCGGTGCTTTTTCCCTGCCCCGCTTCACTGACCGCCGAAATCTGCCAAGCCTGATAGAAGATGGCTGAGACGATGGTGAGCAGCGAGGGGATTTTATGCGCGGTCGAGAGCAGCCCGGTGGCGGTATCCCCGCAAAACCAGGTGACCATATACCGGTCGGAGGCGCTGACAACCCACCAGAACATGGTGGTCGGAATCAGCGGCACCGAGTAATGCAGCATCTCCCGAAAGAGCTTGCGATTCGACTGCGCCAGATCAAGAAATTTCCAAAGCTGCGCCACCACAAAGAGGAACAGGATCGAGAGGACGTTCGAGACGATGATCGACGAGACATAGCCGTACAATCCCCACCGCAGCCCGGAAAGAAACAGGATATTGAGGCCGATGGTGGTGAAGGTGGCTAAAAAGCCGTCAAAGGCATAAAGCCGCACATAGCCCAGCGAACGGACAAACTGGGCGCAAACGCTTTTGAGCATTCCAAACAGGACATAGGCATAGATCATCAGGGTATAGGGGGCGAGCATGTCGATCGCCAGAAAGAGCGGGCTAAAGACGCAGAAAATGATAAACCCCGCGAGCACCGTCTTGATGCCCACCGTAAAAACCTGCGCCCGGCTGACCGTCCGATCCATCGCGAAGCGAAGGATCGCTTCGTTCACCGAAAGCATAACAAACGGCATCAGCAGGTTGCAGGTGGTGGTAATCCGCTCTGAAATACCAAATTCCGCGGGCGTGAGCATGCCGGTGTAGTAGCGCAGCATGAAAAACACCAGCAGCTTAGAGGAGAACGAGCCGATGGCGAAGATCATCGTATTTCCCACCAGCTTGCCGTACCGCCCCATATCTCCCCTCCTCGCAGCCTATTTTTTGTCTTACGGCACAGGGAACCCCTGGATAGGGTTTCCTACCCTCCTGATCCATGTTGACGCAATTGTTCCGATTTTCGCGCAACATTTTGCGAAGGACTGTTTGTCTTCCGTCTGGAATAATTGCTTCGCAGTTATTATCCCATGTTTTCGGCCGAAATTCAAGGGAGAAGCTGAGAAAAGGAAAAATGCGCCACGGTCAGCCAAGCGGCAGCCGGATCAGAAAGGAGGCTCCCTGACCGGGGGACGAACGGACGCTGATGCTGCCGCCCATCTCCTCCACCGTCATCCTCGCGATATAAAGCCCCAAGCCGCTGCCCTCGGCGGAATTCTCCCGTCCCACATAGAACCGCTCAAAAATATGCGCAAGATGCTCCGGCGCGATGCCGCTGCCGGTGTCGGCAACCTCAATCAGCACCTCCGCGCCCTCTACGCGGGGCGTCACGGTAATCGCGCCCTCCTCCGGCGTAAAGCTGATGGCATTATAAATCAGGTTTTCAAAGAGGATCAGCAGCTTTTCGCGCTGACCACGCAGATACACAGGGGCTTTTAAAAGGCCGACCCGCAGGTGGATGCCCGCGGCATCGGTTTCGGGCTGGTTTTTTTTACGCACCTCCTCAAGCAGGCGGTTGAGCTCGACGGGCACGGTGGGCGCGGTGATCCGATCAAACGCATTGAGGGTGCGCAGAGCCGAAACCCGCTGCTGCATCTCGATATTTTCGCTTTCAATCATTTGCAGATATTCGGCCAGCTCGCGGTCGAGATAGAGGTTGCTTTCCCGCATCATTCCAATAAAGACATGGATTGCCGCGATGGGCGCCTTGAGGTTGTGCGCCAAATCCGAGAAAAAGGACTTGCGCTCCTCCAAAACCTGTTGCAGCTCGGCGGTTCGCTGCTGTACCAGCTCCTCCATATGTCCGATGAGCTGCCGATTTTTTTGTAAAATTCCATGATTTTCGGCGATCATCATCCCACCAAAGATCAGCACCAGAAGAAACCCAGCGTATTCCGACTGCCAGCCGGTGCAAATCGGCTCAAAACGATTGTTGTCCACAAAATTGAGCAGGGTGCTCGCCCCCAGCACCATTCCCCCGGCCAGAATAAACCGGCCGCCCGGTATCCCGCGCCCGATCCCCCCTGCGGCGCAGAGGATTAGATAAAGCCAGCCCAGCCCTTCTGCCATGGGAATCAATGCGCCATACAGATTGATGTAAACGGGGAAAGCTGGTATAATGATAAAAACACTTGCGGCGGTCAGTGGGCAAAGCCCCAGAAGAACCGGCCGCACCGCCCTGCGGTACCAGCGTTTTTCGCGAAGCTGCGCGACCTCCGAGCAGAGGGTGGCCGTCAACACCAGCACCGCCATCCGCGCGGTGTCCTCCAGCGTATACCAGCCGCGACCCGAACAGCCGAGCGCCCGGACAAAGGGGTGCAGGCAGGAGAGGGTGAAGCAGAGGCAGAGCAGCCCGAATAAAAGCTGAGTCCCTTGCTCCCGCCTCATCCAAAGCACGCAGGAAAAAAGCGCCAGCGTCAGCGGACAGAAAACCAGCATGGCATAAAAGAGGGTGCGAAGCCAAAAAAGCCGCCCCATAACCTCCGGTGTGCCAAGGGCGGGCGGATAGGTCATCCCGCTGTAATAGTGCTGGTGATTTTCGATGTTGAGGACGATTTCGGTTTCCCGCTCGGCAACAAAGGTAACCGAGCTGCCGCTCCCGCTTTGCGCCACCCGTCTGCCGTTGATCCAGAGAAGGTAACCGGTGAAAAGCTCGGGGATTTCCAGCGTCAGCGGACGCGGGGCTCCGTCGTAGGCCAGTCGGATGCGATAGGTGGCAACGCCAAACGCGCTGTGCCCTTCCCGCGGATAGGAAAAGTTGGAATACTGTCCGATAAAGATCTCCTGCGGCGGCAGGGCAGTGGAAAACTCACCCGGGGAAACCAGCTCGTCGAGGTAAAGCTCCCAGCCGTCGATCAAAAACAGCGGGCGGGTCAAATCGCCCTCTGAAAACGAAAACACGCCATCCCCGCCGTAAGGTGGGCCCGCCGTATACTTATTGTCCTGCCGATAAAGCAGGCAGAAGAGCGCGAAGGTCAGAAACAAAGCAGTCAATGCAATCAGCACCGACCTTAAGGCGTATCTCTGCTTGTCTTTCACCGGTTTCACCACCCTTCAGGAGGAGTTATGAGGCAGCTTGGAAAATGGATCTCTCTTTTTCTGGCGGCAAGCCTGCTGGCCACCAGCACTTCGATTGCGTTCGCCACGGCGATGCCACAGGCGCTGGATTCGGGCGGCCTCGGCGGCAGCCTGCCGCCGGCTTTGGATTCGGGAATCCCGGATACCCCGTTGGTCTACTGCGACCCGATGGCAAGCGAAATGATTTATTGTACCACCGGCCTCGCCGATTGGCCGTTGAACCGGCTCCCCCAGCCAAAAAGCAACTGGCTTTTTCAGAAGGACGCGCTCGGCAACTATGAAATGGTCAAGGAGTTTTCGATCGAATGGGATCAGGCGGTGTACCAAGACGGAATTAGGAGCGGCGCAAAGCGCTTTATCGTCCCCGGGCGGTACGGCCCCGCGCTTTTGAGCGAAGAGGATCGAGCGCTTTGGGACGCGGGGCTGATTTTGATCGATCCCGACTGCATTGCGCGGATGGAGGTGCTGGTGGTGCGGCCGCAGCCGCTGCCGTTTTCGGTGTCTCTCGGCTATGACGCGTCGCAGGACAGCTATTACCCCATCTTCTCCTTCCCCACGCCGCACGGCGGGGAGGTGCTGTTCGAGGCCTCCAAAAACGGACAGGACTGGTTTTCCTTTGAGGAGGATTATACCGAGGGCTCCTTTGGCGACCGGCGAGCCATCAGCTCGGGGCAATGGGCACTTTGGGACGACCAAGGGGAGCCGGTCTTTTTCTCGGCGCATCAGGACAGCCATTACCGGGTCACGGTATCGGGCTCGGCCTATGCGGGGACAAGCGATATCCTGACCGTCAAGGCGGTGCCGGTGGGACAGACGCCCCCGGACAGCGACGACGACGACATCGACGGCAACCGCGGCGGAGGCGGACAGGGGGAATCGGATCGCCCGGGAAAGCAGCCGGAGGCACCCCCCGACGCAATGCCTCCCGTTGTGCCCGCTCTGAAGCTGGTTCCCGCCTCGCTGACGCTGCAAAGCGCAGTCCAAAAGGCCGAGGAGGCCGCCCTCCCGCAGGAGGGTGAGCTTGAGGTGACTGCCAAAGCGCCGATGCCGCCGGCGCTGCAAGCCGCTGCTCCCGCCGTTCCCGCCATTGCGCCGCCGGAACAGCCCTCCGCTCCCGCCGATGTGCCAATACCGGAGCAGGGCGGAGGCAGCGCCGGTGTGGCGCTGCTGTCGGCAGCCGTGTTTGGCGCGGCGGTCATCGTCTCCCGAATCAGAAGCAAGAGGAAGCCTTAATTGGTTTCCTCTTTTTTGTCCTCAAAATAATAGCCCTTTCCCCAGCTGGTCTGGATAAACCTTCTGCCGGGGGCGGCCTCCTCCAGCTTCTGCCGCAGGCGGCTGACATGCACCCGCACGGTATTGACCGTTTCCAAATCCGGCAGCTTCCAGATCTCCCGGTAAATTTCCGGAGGGGAAAACGCCCTGCCGGGGGAACGCGCCATCAGCAGCAAAATATCATATTCGTTCGAGGTCAGCGGCAGGGGCTTGCCGTCGACCAACGCGCGCCGCCCCGTGACATCGATGGTCAGGGGGCCAAAGGGCAAAAGATTCCCGCGCCGGGAAATCCCCTTGTGCTCCGAAATTCGCGCGCGCACCCGCAGCTCCAGCTCGCGCAGCCGGTAGGGCTTGGTCAGGTAATCGTCTCCGCCCTCCAAAAAGCCCTGATACAGGTTGCTTTCCTCCACTAGACTGGTCAAAAAGACGATCGGCACCGTTGTCTGCGCCTTGATCCTGCGGCAAAGGGCGTACCCGTCGGTATCGGGCAGCATAATATCGAGGACAATGCAGTCGATCATCCGATCCTTTAGCTCGGCGAGCGCCTTTTGGCCGTCCTCGGCGGTAAAGACCTCAAAGCCCAGCGCGGTGAAGTAATCCCGGTTCGCCTTGAGAAGATTGCGGTCGTCGTCCACAAACAGCAGCTGATACAAATCTCCCACCTCCGAACCCATC
>CAZVAV010000089.1:0-4083 GCA_964625135.1 uncultured Oscillospiraceae bacterium
GAATCCGCTTTTGTACTGCCTCTACGCAGTCGTTGTTTTGGATGACACAGTCGCTTGCCGCCGCATAGAAGGGCTCCCGGCGGGCGGCAAGCGACGCAAGCGAGCTTCCCTGCGAAAGGGGTCGCCCCTCCACCGGGAGCTCCGACAGAGGGCGAATCAGCCGGAGTATCACACCGTTGGCTCGCAGCGCGGCGACATTTTCTGCCTTGAGCACCGCGCCGCCCCCGGTTGAAATCACCAGCCCGGTGCGCCCGGCAAGCTCGGCAATGCACTCGCTCTCCAGCCGCCGAAAGGCGTCCTCCCCTTGGCTTGTGAAAAACGCGGGGATCGGGCAGCCCGCCCGTGCGACGATCCAATCGTCGACGTCGACAAACTCCCGCCCCAGCGCCTCGGCACAGGCTCGGCCAAGAGTGGTTTTTCCGCTGCCCGGCATTCCAATCAGCACAAGATTCGAGAGGGTGCGGCGCAGCTCATGCTCGATCTCGCCGATTTGCTGATCCGACAGGAGATGGCCGACAAACTGCTCGGCGGCGCACTTGGCCTGCGCCACCAGCATCGAGAGGCCGCCCCCGCAGCGGATGCCACGGCGCTGCGCGTCTAAAATAAGCGCGGTGCGCAGCGGATTGTAGACCACGTCGAGCACCCCTTCCAGCCTTGGAAAGCCGTCCAGTCCGATGGCCTGCCCGCCGAGCCGGGGAAACATCCCAAGCGGGGTGGTGTTGACTAAAATTTCCGCATCGGCGTGAAGCGTGGCGGCGTTTTGGTAGTTGTTCTCCCCGTTGCGGGAGAGGACGACTACCTTTTGTGCGCCCAGATTTCTGGCGGCGGTCTGCACCGTCAACGAGGTGCCGCCGCTGCCGCAAACCAGCACCTTTTTGCCCGAGAAGGAAATTTTGCGCTGCCGCGCCAGATAGCAGAAGCCGACGTAATCGGTGTTGTCCCCGTAGAGCGTTTTGCCCCTGAGCACCAGCGTGTTGACGCTGCCGATCGCCCTTGCCACATCGGAGAGCACGTCACAGTAGGGGATGACCGCCTGCTTATAGGGGATGGTGACATTGAGACCCAAAAAATCCCGCCGTCTGAGAAACGCGTCGAGCGCTTCCCTCGGAATGCTGCAAAGCTCGTATTCATATCCGGCAAGCTGTTCGTGAATTTGTTTGGAATGGCTGTGGCCGAGTGTTTCGCCGATCAATCCATACTGCATTGTCATGCCCTCCCTACAGCTCGGTATAGCTGCCCAAAAATACAAACGGCTCGACCCCGGCTGCCAGCTCGGAGAGCAGGGCGAGCACCTCCTCGGAGTAGATCGAGGCCTCAAGATCGAAATAGAATTTGAACTCGAAGTCGCTGCCGAGAATGGGGCGGCTCTCGAGCTTGGTGAGATTCAGCCCCAGCACCGCGAATTTTGAAAGCAGCGCGCCCAGCGCACCGGGCTGATGGGGCAGCTCGGTCATCATGCTGATTCGCGACGCGCCGGGGTAGATTTCCAGCTCTCGTGCGATGCAGATGAAGCGGGTGTAGTTGTGGTCACTGTCCGAAACCGCGCTTGATACCGTCTCGAGCCCGTAGAGGGAGGCGCATTGCTTCGACGAGATGGCCGCGACATCGCTGCGATCGGATTGGGACACCAGCTGTGCCGCAATGGCGGTGTTGGCGCAGGGGGTCACCTTGATTTCGGGGTGTGCGCTCAAAAACGCCCCGCACTGGCCGATGGCCTGGCTATGCGAGTAGATCTCGCGGATGTCCGAAAGCTTGACGCCCGGCTTTCCCAGCAGGTGATGTGAAATCTTCTGCCGGAGCCCCCGCACGATATGAAACTGATGCCGTTTCATCAGGTCGTAGACCTCGTTGACCGAGCCGTAGGAGCTGTTCTCGATCGGCAGCACCCCGTAGCGGCACCGCCCCGATTCAACCGCCTGAAACACCCCCTCGAACTGGGGACAATAAACGATCTGCGGGTAGGAAAAGAGCCGGTTGACCGCCATTTGGGAATAGGCCCCCTCAACCCCCTGACAGGCGACCGCCGCATCGGTCGGAAAGAGGGGAGGCGTGTGCTCGAGCGCCGCTCTAATCCGGGGGGTCAGCGTCTCCTCAAACCGGATGGTGCTGTTCTGGTAGGAACGGCTCATCTGCATCAGGCTCTGAAACAGGCAGGCCGCATAGGGAGCCAGATGGGCGGGGGCCTTTTCCCGCGCCCGCTGCAAAATCTTGCGCTCCCGCTCGGGGTCGAAGGTGGGAAGCTTGTGCTCCCGCTTATAGGACGCGACATCGAGCGAAAGCTCCATCCGTTCGAGGAAGAGGCGCTCGATCTCCTCGTTGATTGCATCGATCCGTACTCGGATATCCGTTAATTCCATTCGTCTCTTCCTTTCGATTCAAGCATCAGATCAAGCAGCACCAGCGCGGTGGCCGCTTCGACACAGGGAACGGCGCGCGGCACCACGCAGGGGTCGTGCCGCCCGTGGATTGAAAGCGGCGCTTCGCGCCCCGCCGAAAGGCTGACGGTGCGCTGCTCCCTTGCAATCGACGGGGTCGGCTTAAACGCCGCCCGAAATACCAACGGCATCCCGGTCGAGATTCCACCGAGAATTCCGCCGTGGCGGTTTGTTTCGGTCAGAACCTGTCCGTCTCTGACGACAAAGGGATCGTTGTGCTCGCTGCCGCACATTCCGGCGGCGGCAAAGCCCGCCCCGAATTCGACCCCCTTGACTGCCGGGATTGAGAAGAGAACCGACGAAAGACAGCTCTCGACGCTCTCATAAAGCGGTTCTCCCAGCCCGGCGGGAAGCCCCGTCACCGCGCATTCGACAATCCCGCCGACCGAATCAAGGTCGCGGCGCGCCGCCTCGATGCGCTCGCGCATCCGCTCCCCCGCCGCGTCGTCGAGAACCGGCAGCGCCTTGGCAGTCACCGCCGAAAGCTGCCGAGCCGACACGCCCACCGGATCGAAGGGCGTATCCCACACCCCTCCCACGGCGGCGATATGTGCGCCAATCGCGACACCCCTTTGCTCGAGCAGCTGCATCGCCACCGCCCCGGCAAAGCAGAGCGGCGCGGTCAGCCGCCCCGAAAACTGTCCCCCGCCCCGGATGTCGTTTGCCCCGTGGTACTTGACCCAGGCGGCATAGTCGGCGTGCATCGGCCGGGGTAGATCGCGGAGCCTGTCGTAATCCTGCGAGTGGTGATCCCCGTTTTCGATCATCGCGGTCAGCGCTGTGCCGCAGGTAACCTGATCACAAAGCCCCGAAAGGATGCGGGGCGCATCCTCCTCTCTTCGGGCGGTCGAAAGCGCGCCGCCCGGCGCGCGCCGTGCCAGGAAGCGGGAAATTCGGTCGAGATCGAGCCGGAGGTTGGCCGGCAGGCCGTCGATCACCACACCGATTGCCTCGCCGTGCGATTGGCCGAAGACGGTGACCTGAAGTAGCTTTCCAAAGCTAGAGGACATGGAGCATCCCTCCTAATGATTGATAATCGGAAAAGAAGCGCGGATAGGACTTTTCCACCGCCTCGGCTCCGTCCAAAACGACCGGCTCCTTGCAGAGCAGCGCCGCGATGGCCATTGACATGGCGATCCGATGATCGTTGCAGCAGTTAACCGTCCCACCCCGCAGGCTGCCGCTCCCCTCGATAATAAGGCCGTCGGGCAGCTCCCTGACCCTGCCGCCGAGCGCGTTCAGGGCGGCGGCCACCGTTTTGAGCCGGTCGCTCTCCTTGAGCCGCAGCCGGGACGCGTTGGTAATCCTTGTTTCTCCGGCGGCCGCGCAGCCACAGACCGCAAGAATCGGGACGAGATCGGGGATTGCGGCCGCGTCGATCGAGCAGCCCTGCAACGGGCGGCCAAAAGCCGTGATTCCGCCGTCGTCGTCCTGCCGCACCCCCGCCCCAAATTGACACAGCAACGAAACGATGGCGCGATCCCCCTGCGCGGAATCGGTCAAAAGCCCGCCGACCGTGACCGAGCCGGTTTGCGAAAGCGCACCCGCCGCGAGGAAAAAGGCGGCGTTCGACCAGTCTCCCTCTGCAATCAGCATCCCGGGGGAGCGGTAGCGTTGAGAACCGGGGATACGCCACCCCCGCCCGGTT
>CAZVAV010000089.1:4093-7144 GCA_964625135.1 uncultured Oscillospiraceae bacterium
CCGGTTTTCCCGATCGAAATGCCGAACCGCCGCAGGGTGCGCAGCGTCATCTCGACATAGCCCGCCGATTCGAGCGGTGAGGTGAGGACGATCTCACTCTCCCCCGCCAGCAGCGGCAGCGCAACGAGCAGCCCTGTGATATATTGGGAGCTGACATTGCCCGGCAGGGTGTAGCTTCCCGCACAAAGCCGCCCCGACAGCGCAAGGGGCACGGTCTTGCCGGAAATCAGCGCCCCGTGTGCCTCCAGCTCCTCGCGCAGCGGAGAGAGCGGCCTCTCGGGCAGCCTGCCCGAGCCGGTGACGGTGCGGTGAAGCCCCAGTGCCAGCACCACCGGCAGAAGAAAGCGCAGCGTCGATCCGCTCTCCCCGCAGTCTAGAACCTCCGAATTAGTACAGGAAGTAATTGGAGCGATGCGCCATATCTGCTCATTGACCGGCTCAATCCGAGCACCCAGCGCCCGCAGGCAGTTGATCGTGGCCAGAATATCCCGGTTGAGCGCACCCACCGTCAGCACCGTTTCCCGATCGGCAAGGGCGGCGCAAAGCATCGCGCGGTGAACGTCGGATTTTGAGGCGACCGCCTCAACCCGCCCAAAAAGCGGGCGGGGGATCAATTGAAGCTTCATAAAATCTCCTCCCAACAGGGCTTTGGTCAAACGGCAAGGCCGTCGGCAAGAAACCCCTCAAGCTCCTCGATCGGAATCGGAGCGAGTACGCATTTCCCGACGCGGGTCGGCAGCACAAGGGTGATCGAGCCGCCTCTGCGCTTCTTATCGTTGGCGGCTGCCTGCGCCAGCTCGGCGGCGGAAAACGCACAGCCGGCTTCCAGTCCGCAACGGGTCAGCGTCTCCTCGAGCAGGGACAGCGCTTCAACGGGCAGCATCCCCCGGCGCACACAGGCTCGGGTGACGATGGCGCAACCGGTGGCCACCGCGCGGCCGTGGGTGATCGAAAGCTTGGAGCAGCGCTCGATGGCATGCGCCGCCGTATGACCGAAATTGAGCTTCTGCCGCACCGCGTTGTCCTGCTCGTCCGCCGCGACCACCGCCGCCTTGATCGAGATGCACCGGGCGATCAGCGCTTCGGGGCTCTGCTCCCAGCCACCCTTCCGCAACAGCTCGAGCAGCTCCGCGTCAAAGCCCATGCCGTATTTGATCATCTCGCCCAGCCCGTCAAGCCGGTAGCAATCGGGCAGACTGTTTAACAGCCCGGTGTCGCAAAGAACCAGCTCGGGCTGCCAAAAGGCTCCCGCAAGATTCTTCCCCGCCCGAAGATCGACCGCCGTCTTGCCGCCGACCGACGAATCAATCATCGCGAGCAGGGTGGTCGGAAGCTGCACAAAGCGAATTCCCCGCAGGTAGACCGCCGCCGCGAACCCGGCGAGATCCCCCACCACCCCACCGCCCAAGGCGACGATCAGATCGGAGCGGGTCAGGCTCGCCCCGGCCAGCGCCTCAAGCACGTCCGAGAGGGTTTCGAGATTCTTTGAGCCCTCCCCATGTGCAAAGACGATGCGGATCACCGTGAAGCCCGCCGCCGCGAGCGAGCGCTCTACGGTTGCGCCATAGAGCGCATCGACCGTGTCGTCCGAAAGGATGGCGGCGGCGCAGGGAGCAATCCGCCGGGCGATCTCCTCCCCACAGCGCGGAAGCAGTCGGTCACCGACCAGCAGGTCATAGGGATGCTCCGTCTCAATGGCAATCCGCTTCATCAGCCTTCTCCTTCTGTAGCCGTCCGGCGCGAAACAGCTCTTGCAGCGCGTCGGCGTCCTGATGCTCGACCGCAGAGCGAAATGCCTCAAGCCGCCCGATCAGCGCACCCAGCTCCTCGGAAAGCGGACCGCTGTTTTCGATGCAGAGCTCGGTCCACATCTCCTCCCGCAGACAGGAGACCCGTGTCATATCCCGGTAGCTCCCGGCGGAAAAGCCCTGATGCCGCAGCGCACAGGGGGACTGAACATAAGCGCTCGAGACGACGTGGCAGAGCTGCGAGGTGTAGGCGATCATCCGGTCGTGCTCCTCGGCGTCGACAATCTGAACCGTCCCAAAGCCGAGCGAAAGAGCCAGCGTCTTGGCTCGCGCCACCGTCTCAATCGCCATTCCCTGCGGGGGCACAAGAATCATTGAGGCGCCCAGAAACAGATCCTCCCGGGAAGCGTCAAAGCCCGCGCGCTCAACCCCCGCCATCGGGTGCCCACCGATAAAGTCAAAGCCATGCTCTTGTGCCAGCGAAAAGCAGGGAGGACAGATCGGCTGCTTGATTCCGCAGGTGTCGAGCACCAACGCCCCCTTCTTAATCAGTGGAGCATGCGCGGTCAGCCATTCGAGCGCATTGCCGGGATAAAGCGCGATAAAGACGACGTCGCATTCCGAAAGCAGCGCGTCGGTCAGCGGCGCGTCGATCGCGCCGACCAGCTTGGCCTTGCGCAGCACCTGCTCGCTGCGGTTTTCCCCGTATACCTCACAATCGGTTCTGCTTTGAAACGCTCTGGCGATCGAACCGCCGATCAGCCCCAATCCTATTACCGCGATTTTCATGTTTCTATCCCCTTTGTATCGTTTGTTGGATGGTTATGCCCTGTACGACAGCGGCCAAAGCCGCCGGACGGCCTGCGCCACATCATCGAACGCGTCGGGCGTCAGCGACTGCGGGCCATCGCACTTGGCATGAGCCGGGTCGTTGTGCACCTCGATCATCAGCCCGTCGGCTCCGCAGGCCACCGCCGCCATCGCCATCGGCTTCACCAGCCGGGCAAGACCGCTCGCGTGGCTGGGATCAACGATGATCGGCAGATGGGTCATCTCGTGAAGCATCGGAATCGCCGAAAGATCGAGGGTATTGCGGGTCGCCGTCTCGAAGGTGCGGATACCCCGCTCGCAGAGGATGACCCTGTGGTTTCCGCTCGCCATGATGTACTCGGCGCTCATCAACAGCTCCTGCAGGGTGTTGGCCAGCCCGCGCTTGAGCAGAATCGGCTTATCCACCTTGCCCACCTGCCGCAGCAGCTCGAAATTCTGCATATTGCGCGCCCCGACCTGAATGACATCGACC
>CAZVAV010000090.1:0-7119 GCA_964625135.1 uncultured Oscillospiraceae bacterium
GAGAGTGGGGGGAGGCGCTGCTCGAGCAGTACGCCGACCTTCTCGCCATCGGCACCATCGGCGATGTCGTGCCGCTGATGGGGGAGAACCGCCTTTTTGTCACACGGGGGCTTACGCTGGTGCAGGAGAGCGACCGAGCGGGAATCCGGGCGCTGCTGGCCTGTGCCGGGCTCGAGAACAGGGCGCTTGTCGCCGATTCGATCGCCTTCGGGCTTGCGCCGCGCATTAACGCCGCCGGGCGGCTCGACACCGCCGAGACGGCGGCAATGCTGCTGCTGACCGAAAGCGAGGAGGAGGCCGTCGAGCTTGCCGAGCAGCTTGAGGGACAGAATGTCGCCCGCCGCGCTGCCGAAAAGCAGATTGCCGATGACATCGCCGCGCAGATTGCGGCGGAGCCCTCGCTTCTCAGCCGCCGCGTTCTGGTCTTTTCCGGGGAGGGTTTTCATGCCGGTGTGGTCGGCATCGTGTGCTCCCGGCTGGTGGAGCGATTTGGCAAGCCCTGCCTGATCCTTGCGATTGACGGGGAATCGGCCAAGGGCTCGGGAAGAAGTGTCGAGGGTTTTTCACTCATCGAGGCAATCGCCGCCTGCGGTGGGCATCTCACCCGCTACGGCGGACATCCGATGGCGGCGGGGCTTTCACTTGATCGGGAACAAATTTTACCCTTCGCCGCCGCCATTGAGCAGTTTGCCGCGCAGCATTACCCCCAAATGCCGCTGCCAAGGCTACTCGTTGATTGTGTCATCGCGCCTGAGCAGCTCACCGTCGAGCAGGTGGACAAGCTCTCCTGCTTAGAGCCGTTTGGCAGCGCCAATCCCTCCCCGACCGTGATGGTCGAGCGGGTGCGGTTGGATAAGGTTATTTCCCTCTCGGACGGTAAGCATTGCAAGCTCAAGCTGATCCGGGGAAATTCCAGCTTTTTTGTCCTCTGCTTTTTTACCCGCCCCGATCAGGTCGAGGCGCTACCGGGTGATTTCATCGACGTCGCCTGCTCGCTTTCGATCAACGAATATCAGGGGCAGCGCAGCGTTTCGCTCAAATGCCGGGACTATCGCCTGCACGGCTGCGACCTTGTTGGGCTTTGGCGGGGGGATCAGCGCTATGAGCGGTATCAGCGCGGAGAAGATTTGTGCTCCGATATGGTGCCAAGCCGTGAGGAGACGGCGGTGATTTACCGCTTTTTGCGGCAGAAGGGGGACGTCTTCCTTTCGGAGGAGGCGCTGTTCTGCCAGATCGTCCGCGAAACCCCGCTGGATTATGTGCGGTTTCGCATTGCCCTTTCGGTGATGCTCGAGCTGGGGCTGATTCAAAGAACCCGGCGCGGCGAAAGCGATTGCTTTGCCGTGACCCCACGAGCCGCAAAGGTTCAGCTTGAAAATTCATCGATTCTGAAGGAGCTTGTTGCTGCAATATGAGCGATCAAAACGAAACGCATGTCCCGACCTTTGAGCAGCTCAGGGACTTTATCGAGCTTTCAGGCAAGAACTATAACCTTGAGCTCATCGAGAAGGCCTTTCGGCTTGCCGATGCCGCCCACGGAACGCAGAAGCGGCGCTCGGGCGAGCCGTATATCATCCACCCGCTCGCGGTGGCGAAAATTCTGGTCGAGCTGGGCTTGGATACCGAATCAATCGCCGCCGCCCTGCTGCACGATGTAGTGGAGGACACCGGCGTACCGCTTTCCGACATTGAGAAGCAGTTCGGCGCGCAGATCGCTCAGCTGGTCAACGGTGTGACCAAGCTGGGTCGGATTCCCTATACCTCTAAGGAGGAGCAACAGGCTGAAAATCTGCGAAAGATGCTGCTGGCGATGGCGCAGGATATCCGGGTGGTCATCATCAAGCTGGCCGACCGGCTGCATAACGCGCGAACCTTCCAATACCTGCCCGATGAGAAGCGCCGCTATAAGGCGCTGGAGACGATGGAGATCTACGCCCCCATCGCCGACCGCCTTGGCATCCGCAGAATCAAGGAGGAGCTGGAGGATACCTCACTGCGCTACCTCGATCCGATCGCCTATGAGGAGATTGAGAGCCAGCTCTCCAAGCGGGAGGAACGGCAACGCTTTTTGTCCAGCATCAAGCAGCGGATCTTCGACCGGGTCAAGATCGAGCATCCCAATGCCTATATCGAGGGTCGGGTCAAGAGCATCTACGGCATCTACCGCAAGGTTTATATGCAGGGTCGCGCCTTTGACGAGGTCTACGACATCTATGCGGTGCGGATTATCGTCGATTCCGATATCGAGTGCTACAACATTCTGGGCATCATCCACGACATGTTCCGCCCGATTCCCAACCGCTTTAAGGATTATATCTCGACCCCCAAGCAGAACATGTACCAGTCGCTGCACACCACCGTGTTTGACAAGGAGGGCATCCCCTTTGAGACCCAGATTCGCACCTGGGAGATGCACTACACCGCTGAATACGGCATCGCGGCTCACTGGAAATACAAGGTTGGCATTCAGGGGAAGGATAAGCTGGAGGAGCGGCTCGCGTGGGTGCGCCAGCTGCTGGAAAACCAGCAGGACGGGGAGGACGCTGAGGAAATCGTCCGGTCGATCAAGTCGGACATCGCCCCCGAGGAGGTTTTTGTCTTTACCCCAAAGGGGGATGTAATCAACCTGCCCGCCGGAGCCACGGTGCTGGATTTTGCCTATGCGATTCATTCGGCGGTCGGCAACCGGATGGTCGGGGCACGCATCGACGGCAAGATTGTCTCGATCGACACCGCGGTGCAGACCGGGATGATCGTCGAGATTATCACCTCCAACTCCAAAACGCAGGGCCCCAATCGGGACTGGCTCAACATTGTCAAGACAACCGAGGCACGCAATAAAATCCGCAGCTGGTTTAAGAAGGAGCGCCGCGACGAGAACATCGCGGAGGGCACTGCGATGGTCGAGCGGGAGTTTAAGCGTGCCGGCATGTCGGCGACCGAGGAACAGCGGGAGCATCTGCTGCTCCTCGAGGCGAAGCGCCAGCATATGACCAGTGTTGAGGATCTGCTGGCCGCGCTGGGCTATGGCGGCCTGCCCTTCTCCCGCATCCTGCCGCACCTGCGTGAGGAGCATCAGCGGCTGTATAAGCCCGAGCCGGAGGAGAAGCCGCTCGCCCTCAAGCCGAAGAAGGAGCGCAAGGATTCCTCCGGTGTGATCGTCGAGGGTCTTGAGGGCTGCCTTGTCAAATTCTCGAAATGCTGCAATCCGCTGCCCGGCGACGAGATCATCGGCTTTGTCACCCGGGGCTACGGCGTTTCCATCCACAAAAGGGATTGCGTCAACGTTGTCTCAGCCCTCAAGGATGAGGAGCAGAAGGAGCGCTGGGTGAAAACCGAGTGGGCAAGCAACATCAAGGAATCGTTCCAGAGCTCGGTTGAAATCATTGGAAATAACCGTGCCGGACTTCTGGCAGAGCTGAGTGTGCTGCTTTCCAATCTTCGGGTGCCGCTGCACTCCTTTATGGCCAAGGAGCTCAAGGACGGGCGCTTGAGCTTTCATGTCACGATGACCATCAGCGATCTTCAGCAGCTTGCCTATATCATTTCACAGATCAAGCGGGTCCCGGGCGTCACGAGCGTCGATCGGGTTTCCGGCTGACAGAAAGGGAAACAGTTCTATGAGAGCATTGCTTCAGCGGGTGCGCCGCGCCGGCGTGACAGTCGATGGTGAGGTTATCGGTGAGGTCGGACAGGGCTATCTAATTTTGCTTGGAGTCAAGCAGGGGGATACCATTGAAGAAGCGCGGTTTCTCGCGCAGAAGACCGCCGAGCTTCGGATTTTTGAGGATTCCGAGGGGAAGATGAATCTGTCGCTGCTCGATATTGGGGGCGGCGCACTGGTGGTCAGCCAGTTCACCCTCTACGCCGATTGCAGAAAGGGCAGGCGTCCCGCTTTTATCAACGCTGAGCGCCCGCCGCTTGCCGAGGAGCTTTACCTCGACTATGTCGCGCTTCTGCAAGAGGCGGGAGTGGGATATGTCGGTACCGGCCGGTTCGGCGCGGAGATGCTCGTTTCGATTGAAAACGACGGCCCGGTGACCATCCTGCTCGATACCGACGAGATCATGAAGCATAAGGAGGCAGCGAAATGAATATTTACCAGACGCAGCTCGGCCCCATCGCGACCAATTGCTATCTGGTGGCCGACGCACAGAAAAATACCGCCATTGTCGATCCCGGCGCGGACGGCGAGCGGGTCAATCAAATCCTTGAGCAGCATCGTCTGACCCCCAAGGCCATTTTGCTGACGCACGGCCATTTTGATCACATCGGCGGCGTAAAGAAGATCGTCTCTGCCCACCCGGACGTCCGGGTGATCATCGGGGCGTCAGATGAGCCGATGCTTTCTACAAAGCCCGGCGCGATGTGGACGGCCTATATCGACGAGGAGGATTACACCGATCTTCGGGCAGACCGTCTTGTCGGGGAGGGGGATGTCGTCGAGGTTGGGTCGCTTCGGTTCGCGGTGCTGGATACCCCCGGTCATACCAGGGGCGGCGTCTGCTACCTCTGCGAGGACTGCCTCTTTTCAGGCGATACCCTGTTCCGGTTCGAGTGCGGGCGCACCGATCTTGACGGGGGGGACTATCCGACCATTTTGAAATCTCTGAAAAAGCTGTACGACCTTCCGGGGGATTTCCGGGTTCTGCCCGGCCACGACCAAATTTCCACCCTTGAGGAGGAGCGCCGCGGCAATCCCTATATGAAGGAAGCGCTGCGATGATCCTTTTCCTTGAGGGGCTTCGCTCGAGCTACGAGCTGGAGATGCTCTCCCGGATGTTCTTCCCCGGACTGACGCTTGCCCAATCGGAGCAGGAGTACGCCTCGTCCGACGGCGACCGGCTGTGGGTGGCTGCCTCTTCGGAGACGCTTTCGGTGACGCTGCACCGTGACGGCAAGACCTATGAGGAGCACTGCCCCGTCTGCCCCCGGGAAGGACAGGAGCTTGCGCTTGCCCGGATGCTCTACCACTGCGCGGTACGAAGCGGGTGCGAACCGCTGCGCTGGGGGGTTCTCACCGGCGTTCGCCCGGTCAAGCTGTTTCATCGAATGTCCGCGCAGGGGATGTCGGATGAGGCGCAGGCCGCGCTGATGAAGCAGCGGTACCTGCTCGACGATTCGATGATCTCACTGGCGCAGGAGATTAGCCGCAGCGAAGAGGGGATTAACGCACGGAGCCTGCCCGATGGCTTTAGCCTTTACATTTCGATTCCGTTCTGCCCGCAGCGGTGCAGCTACTGCTCCTTTGTCTCGCAGGAGGTCGGTCGGCTCGGAAATTTGATTCCGCGCTATGTCGAGCAGCTCTGCCGCGAGATCGAGGAGTACGGCGTGATCGCCAAAGAGCTGGGGCTTACCCTTCAGACCGTTTATTTTGGTGGCGGCACCCCTACCACGCTCGATGCAGGGCAGCTGACCGCCCTATTTGAGACGATTGAGCGAAGCTTTGACCTCTCTCATCTCATTGAATACACCGTTGAGGCGGGACGCCCCGATACCATCGACCTTGACCGGCTAACTGCCTGCAAGCGTGCCGGGGTGACCCGTTTGAGTGTAAATCCGCAGACGATGAACGACGAGATTCTGGCGGGGGTTGGGCGCAAGCACACCGCCGCCGACATTGAGCGGGCTTTTCGGCTGACCCGGTCGGTCGGCTTTGAGAGCGTCAATATGGATTTGATTGCCGGTCTGCCCGGCGAAACACCCGAGAGCTTTGCCGATTCGCTCGAGCGCGTCCTCGCGCTGAAGCCGGACAATGTCACGGTTCATGCGCTGACCCTCAAGCGGGCGAGCACGCTGGCGATCGAGCGGGAGCTTTATGAGGAGCGGTCGGCGGTCGCCAAAATGGTCGATCATGCGCGCCGCCGGATTCGTCAGGCGGGTCTGCTGCCCTATTATCTCTACCGCCAGAAGAATACCATCGGAAGCCTTGACAACACTGGCTACGCGCTGCCCGGCAAGGAGGGGTTCTACAACGTCTTTATTATGGATGAGACGCATACCATTTTTGCAGCGGGCGCGGGGGCGGTAACCAAGCTGAGAGCTCCCCTTGGGGATGACATCGAACGAATTTACAATTATAAATTTCCAGCGGAGTATTTGGGACGCTACGATACACTCAAGGAACGAAAGGAAAGGGTGAAACGATTCTATGAAACTCATCAGCAGGCAAAAAAACTCGATCATTCAGATGTCTGAAATTAATCTTCTTGCCCGCGATCCCGGCTTCTTTGTCTCAGAGTGCGAAAAGGGCTATCATCATCAGATCAATGAGGTGGTTGATCTGGTGCTCGAGTCGAAGGGCCGCTACCGGGTCGTGCTGCTCGCCGGCCCCTCCTCCTCGGGCAAGACGACCACCGCCCATAAGATTTCAGAGGCCTTTGGCCGCCACGGCGTTTCGGCTCCGGTCGTTTCGCTCGACGATTTCTTCCTTGGCATCGAATTTTATCCCAGACTTCCCGACGGAACCCCGGACATGGAGGCGGTCGAGGCACTTGATCTCGCGCTGATCAATACCACCCTCAAGACGCTGCTTGAGACGGGACGCGCCACCTTCCCAACCTTTGATTTTGAACGCAGCTGCCGCGGCGAGCCGGTCAACGAAATTCAGCTCGGCGAAAAGGGCGTTTTGATTATGGAGGGGCTGCACGCCATCAATCCGCGCCTCGTCGAGGTGCTTGATTCCTCAAGCCTGTTCCGGGTTTATGTCAGCACCCGAACCGAATACCTCGATGACGAGAACGAGGTGCTCTGCCCAAAGGATGCCCGGTTAATCCGGCGGATGGTGCGGGATCACAACTTCCGCAACCGCTCGCCGCTCGAGACGCTGCTCGCATGGGAGGACGTTCTCGACGGGGAGGAGAAGTACATCTATCCCTTCCGGGATTCGGTCGATTATAAGATCGACTCGATGCTCGACTATGAGGGCTGCGTTTTCCACCATTACATTCTGCCGATGATCGATGAGATGAAGGACGATACCGTTTTTGCCGGCAAGGTACGACAGATTGTCGAAATTCTTGAGGCGTTTGACGACATCGATTACCACTACATTCCGGAAAATTCGCTGCTGCGGGAGTTTATCGGTTAGAAACGACCCGTTCATCTTGCATTCGAGAT
>CAZVAV010000091.1:0-7114 GCA_964625135.1 uncultured Oscillospiraceae bacterium
CCCGGCGGCTCCGGGCAGAGTAATCCGCAGGGGCAGGCACAGGGCGGACTGCTCGATTTGATTCGCGGCGGGCTTTCGGGCTCCGGGACGCCGGGGCTCGGCGACAGCCTGCGCGGCTCGATCGCCTCAGCCAGCAAGCCCCTGTCCGATCTGCTGGATGCCTTTTCGATCGACGGGGAAAAGCTGATGATCCTTTTGGTCATGTGGGTCATCTTTAACGAAAGAAGCGACAACAAGACCCTGCTGCTTGCACTGGGCTATCTGCTGCTTTAAAAGGGCATGTTCGGTTTTTAGCATTTGCCGTGGGATACGCGCCCGTGTATCCTACGGCTTTCCTATTGCCAAAAGCGGCAATTCGGCGATTCTTCGCCTTGCGATACAAGGAATTTTATGTTAAACTAAAGACGATAAAAGCTCTTATTTCAAAGGAGGGATCCTCAATGTGGAATCGATTCCAGCTCAAGTTTGCTGCTAAGAATATCATGTCCCGCCATTACTGGGAACTGTTTGCCGCAGCGCTCGTCTATACCCTAGTGGTCTACGGCGCCTCGTCGCTGGGGGGAATGTTCTCACAGCTGGCAAGCCTGCCCGCCATCTTCATGGGAATGCCCGCTGCCGTCCTTGATCCGGAGGGTACAACCGGCGCTTTGATCGCGCTGAGTGGGGCGACCGGCATCAGCGTGCTAATCTCGGCAGCGGTCGTGGTTTTCATTACCTCCCCGCTCGAAACCGGGCGCGGCCGCTATTTTCTTGAATCGACCCAGGAGCGGATTAACTTTGGAAATCTGTTCTACTCCTTTACCGGCGGACATTATGGCAACATTGTGTTTGTCAACTTTATTCGCAGCCTGTTTACCTTTCTGTGGTCGCTGCTGTTTGTCATCCCCGGCATCATCATGGGCTACGCCTATGCGATGGTGCCCTATCTGCTCGCTGAAAATCCCACCCTTGATTATCGCCGTGCCCTCGCGATCTCAAAGGAGATGACAGGGGGGCATAAATGGGATATGTTTGTGCTCGACCTTTCGTTTCTCGGCTGGAACCTGCTTGGCACGCTGGCCTGCGGCATTGGTATCCTGTTTGTCGAGCCTTACTATCTGTCGACCCACGCGCAGCTTTATATCGCGTTGCGAGCCATCGCCCTTGACCGTGGAATCATCAGCCTTTCCGAGCTGGAGGGCCAGCAGTAAAAAAGCCGGACAAAAATCCCGTGATCACGCCGGTGGAGCCATAAACGCAATCGCAAGGGGGGACGGCGCTAAGCTGTCCCTCTTTTTATATAGCAGCGCGAGCCTGTCAGCGCAATCTGTTTTTGAGCAATTTGTGAAGATTTGAACGCAAAAGCGACAGGACTGTTCCGTGGGAGAAAAATGTGGTACAATAGCCGCAAGACGGCTCAAACAACAATCCAACAGGAGGAGGAATTCGCTATGACCCGAAATCGCCGACTTGCCCTGCTGCTCGCGGTGCTGGCGCTGCTGACCGCCTGCTCAAGGGAAGGCTTCGCCGAATCGCTCTCCCGCGAGACCCAGCCCTCCTCCTCGCAGGCGGAGAGCAAGCCCGAGCGGGTGGGCGCGATCTATGAGCTGGAGACGCAGACGGCGGAAGGCATCGAGGGAAGCTATTCGATCCCGGTGTCCGGCAGTGAGGAGCAGGAAAAGGCGGTAAAGCGGATCGGGCGGTCGATTCGCGGCGCGGTTTCCCAGCTGCCCGATTATCTGGCCGGTGAGGGGACGGCGCCCGCTCTCACGCTTGGCTGCGAGGTTACCGCAAACAACGGGAACTATTTTTCCGTGTCGTTTTCCCTCTCCGCCAAATCCGGCGAGGAGGAAAAGCAATTCGGGTGGGGGATGATCCTTGATGCGGCAACCGGCTCCGACGTGATGCTCGAGCAGCTGATCGAGCCCGAGGCGCTTTCGATCCTGCTGCTTGACGGGCCTTCGGTCGAGCTGATCGGAGTAGACGAGGCCACCGCCCAAAAGCAGCGCGATTATCTTGCCGAGCAGGGCTCCGCGGCGCTTTGCGAGCGGCTGCTGCGCAGTGATCCCGGAAATCCGCAAACGCTGCTTGACGCTTCCTACTACCTGTCGGACGCGCGAATCGTGTCGGTTTTTGCCGCGCCCAGCGAGGTCGGCGGGGTGATACGAGCGGCGATCCGGATCTGAAACGCAGGAGGTTTTCACGCGTGAATATTGAAACGATCGAGACTTTTTTAAAGCTTGTGGAATTTAAGAGCGTCACCGGCGCGGCCGAGGCGCTGCATCTCTCCCAGTCGACGGTCAGCCATCGGCTCAAGCAGCTGGAGGAGATGATGGGGGCTACTCTGATCGTGCGCTCCAAGGGACGGCGCGGCATCGAGCTGACGCCCCGGGGGCTTGCCTTCGTCCCGCTGGCCGAGCGCTGGGTTCTTCTCGCAAAGGATACCGAGCGGTTTCAAAACGCAACGATTCAGCAAAATCTGACGGTAGCCAGCATCGACAGCATCAATGCCTTTGTCCTCGGCCCGCTTTACCGGGAGATCGCCGAGCTGCCCGGCCACCCGATCAATCTCGATCTGCGCACCTATCAGTCCTTTCAGGTGCAGCTGGCGGTTGAGAATCATGAGGTGGACATCGGCTTTCTGGTGCGCAAGCAATCGAGCCGCAGCCTGATCTTTCGGCCGGTTTTTCGAGAGCGCCATGTGCTGGTCGGCCATCTGGGCGATGACGAGACGAGGGAGATCGACCCGCGTGAGCTCGATCCGCGTTATGAGATTCGCGCCAACTGGGGCCCGGATTACCTCGACTGGCATAACTATTATTTTGATTCCTCCATCGCGCCATGGGCCGAGGTGGACACCGCCGCATTGCTGCTCAACTTTGTTTCCCACCCAAGGGTCTGGGGAATTGTCACCGAATCCTCCGCCTCTCTCCTGCGCAAAACGAGCGGAATGCAGGTCTACCGAATGCCCAATCCTCCTCCCGATCGGATCTGCTATCAGGTGCAGCACCGCTTTCCGCTGGAAAACAAGCAGCAGGCGATTCGGCAATTCGAGGAGCTTCTGACCGAATATCTCGCCAGAGATTCCCTGTCGTTATAGGCTGGCAAAGAGAGAAAATATCCCGCGTGGATCAAACCACGCGGGATATTTTAGGTTGCAACGGCTTTGGGCAGCGGGTCGGAATTACACGCTCTGGGCGGTATTGAGCTTGGCTCTTTCCGCTTCGGGATCATAGCCGGGCTCCCAGACCTTGGTGTTGAGCTTATTCTCGCTGCGGCAGACCGAAACGGTGCAGGCCATGTCGCCGCAGATGTTGACGGTGGTCAGGCCGACGTCGATCAGGACGTAGGTGGCGAGAATCAGGCCAAAGGCGTCGTTTGGAATTCCGAACTGGCTCAGGATCATCAGAACGAACATCGAAGCGCCCGCAGGGATACCGGCGGCGCCGATCGACATAAAGAGCGCGAGGATGATGATGGTGAACAGCTCAGAGGGCGCAAAGGTGATGCCGAAAATCTGCGCGGAAAAGAGCAGGCAGATCGGAATGTTGAGCGCCGCGCCATCCTGGTTGACGGTCGAGCCGAGCGGGAAGGAGAAGCCGGCGATGTACTTCGGCACGCCCATATGGCTCTCGCAGATTTCCAGCTCAACCGGCACGGTCGCCGAGCTTGAGGTGGTCGAGAAGGCGGTGATCAGTACCTCCTTGACGCGGTAAACAAATTTGAAGATGTTGATTTTTCCGAAGAAGAGCAGCAGCAGGCCGTAGGTGAGGAAGATCTGGGTCAGCATCGCCGCGTACTCGGTGAGGAGGAACTTGCTCAGCGGGGCGATCACGTCCATGCCGTACTGTCCGGCCATGACGGCCATCAGCGAGAAGACGCCGATCGGCGCGGTCTTGAGGCAGAGGTTGATCATCTTGAGGATCGCGTTGTTGAGCGCGGTCAGCAGATCCACAATCGGCTTCTTCTGCTCGCCGATTAATGAAATCGCAACGCCAAAGAGGATGGCAAAGAAGATGACCGACATCAGTGTGGCCTCGGACATCGCCTTAAAAATGTTGGTCGGGACAATTGCCACGAGCGAATCGATCAGCGAGGGAACGGTACGCTCCACCGCGCCGCCCGAAAGGTCGCCGGTAAAGTTGATGCCTGGCTTGATGACCGACGCCCAAAAGACGCCGATCACCGCCGCGACGCCCGAGGTAAAGCAGTAGAAGGCGAAGATTTTCACACCGATTCGCCCGAAAATCTTTAGGTCGGAAACGCTTGCAATGCTCAGCGTGATCGAAACAAAGATAATTGGAACCATGCACATTTTGAGCAGATTGACAAAGATCGTGCCCAGCGGCTTGATCACGGCAATGGGCGGGCCGATTAGAATTCCGGCAATCAGACCGAGCACCATCCCAAGGAGCATTTTGGTTGATAGCTTCATTTTTTTCATTCGACTGTCCTCCGTTTTCTATTGCGTTTTCCGATTCTCCCAAACCGTTAGAACCAATTTCCGGCCCTCTCACAAGCCGTTGGCCGATTTCTTATCGGCCTGCCGCCATCAGCTTGGCGATTTTTTGGGCGCCAAGGCGCAGACTCGCCTCGTCGCTCGCAAACGAAAGTCGGATGTTATCGCGACCCGCCCGGTCAAAGGCAACGTCGGCCACCGTGGCGACCCCCTCCTCGTCGAGCAGGCGGTTGATGAAGGTCAGGCTGTCGAGCCCCGACGCGGAGATGTTCGGGTAGAGGTAGAAGGTGCCGCGCGGGCGAACCAGCCGGATGCCGGGAATCTCCTCAAGCAGTCCCGCGATCAGGTCGCGGCGGCGCTCGTACTCGCGGCGCATGGCCTCGACATCGGCGGCGCTGTTTTTCAGCGCGTCAACACCGCCGGCCTGTACAAATACCGGCAGGCAGGTGGAGGTATATTGATGAACCTTGAGCATCGGCAGGATAAGCTCCTTACATGCCGCGATATAGCCCAGACGCCAGCCGGTCATCGCGTACGCCTTTGAAAGGCCGTTGATGGTAACGGCAAGCTCCTCCATGCCGGGGAGCGCTCCGATGGAAATATGCTCGGCATCGCCGTAGACCAGCTTTTCGTAGACCTCGTCCGAGACGACGAAGATCCCGTTTTTCACGGCGAGGGCGGCAATTCCCTCAAGCAGCTCGCGGGGATAGACCGCACCGGTCGGGTTGGTGGGGGTGTTGAGCAGGATCATCCGGGTTTTCGGCGTAATCGCTTTTTTCAGAGCATCGAGATCCGGCAGCCAGCCGTCCTCCTCACGGGCGCGCAGGATAACCGGCACAGCGCCGGAAAACCGCGCCAGCTGGATGTAGTTGATAAAGGTCGGCTCAATGATAATCATCTCGTCGCCGGGATCAAGCAGTCCGGTCACGGCGCAGAAAAGCGCTTCGGCGCAGCCGTTGAGAATCAAAAGCTCCGAGGCGGGATCGGCTTTGATCTTGTTGTCGACCCAAAGCTTTTCCGAAACCGCCTGACGCATTGCGAGGGTTCCGCGGTTGGGGGCATAGTGGGTGTCCCCCGCCCGAAGCGAAGCAATCGCGGCATCGATAATGTGCTGCGGGGTGCCGAAGTCCGGCTCGCCGACCTGCAGCTTGGTGACGGTTCTGCCCTGCGCCGCCAGCGCTGCCGCCTTTTCTCCGATGGCACGGATTTTAGAAAGCTCAATTGCATCCATATGGTTTGAAAATTGCATAAGAATTCCCTCCCTGTTTTAATAAAGCGAAACAATCCTTTTCCAGCAAAACAAATAGCTGTATTTTGTTTAACAAATTGACCACAATTCTTTTGAAATATGTTCAATTTTTTACTCTATTTAGATTAGCAAAAAAGTCAATGCTTGTAAAATGAATGTTTCCTCTTATAATAATCGAATTTATAAATATTAATACGCTTTTGGTGAGTACGCCAAAAATGATGATGAAAATTTTAGATAATGCATAATTAAGCAAACGTTATTTTCCACAATTTTCTTTTCCTTGGCGCAAAATAGCCAAAAAGGCCCTTCGTTCTTCGTAAAAGAACGAAGGGCCTTTGCAGCGCGGGAGGAAAACTTTGTTTTGGGTCAGACAGTGGGGTCGAGCGCGGAAAACGCAGCCTCAATTTCACAGCGACCGGCCGAAAACGCCCCCTGCGCAAATTCAGCATTTCCGCCCCCCTTGCCGCCAAGGACGCGATGCAGCTCCCTGGAGAGAGGCCGGACATCAATCCCAGCGCCGCCGAGGGCATAACGATAGGAGCCCTCCTCCCCCGACAGAACGAGCGCGAGCCGGGGCGGTTCCCCTGCCTCAAGCAGCGCCGCCGCCTGAAGCCGCAGCTCCCCCGGCAGAAGCTTGGAATCAAAGAGGCAAGCCCGCCGCTGCCCCGCGAAGGGGACGGCGCGCAGGGCAAAAAGCTGCTTTTTTCCCTCGACCAGCGAAGCATGGAGCGCGTCATTCTGGGCAAGCAGGCGGCGCACCGCGTCGGCTGCCTGCTCCTGCTTGGCCGAGAGCAGCTGAGAAATCGCGTTCACCTGTATGTCCTTTTCGCGGTAGTCCCGCAGCGCCGCCTCGCCGCAGAGCAGTCCGATACGCACGCCGCCCTTGTACCGCTGTGCGGAGAGCAGCTTGATACAGCCGATCTCGCCGGTGCGCGTCACATGCACCCCACAGCAGGCGCAGCAGTCCGAGCCCGGCACCGTGACGATCCGAATCTCCCCTTCGAGGGAGGACAGCGCCTTTTTGCTGCGAAACCGCATTGCCTCAAGCTCTGCCGGGGAGGGATAGTGAATTTCGACCGCGCTGTTGGCAAACACCGCCCGATTGGCAAGCAGCTCGACCGTTTCGATCGCGTCGGCATTAAGCTCTCCGTTAAAGTCGATGGTCACCATCCCGCGGCCCATATGAAAGCCGACGTTATCAAGCCCGAAGAGGCGGTGCACAATCCCCGAGACGATGTGCTCCGCGGTATGGTGCTGCATCAGCGAAAACCGGCGCGGCCAGTCGATCGCGCCGTCCACCGTCTCCCCGACCGCAAGCGGCGCGTCAACGGTATGCCAGACCTCCCCGGCTCGCTCATGTGCGTCGAGCACCGCCGCCTTGCCCAGTGTGCCGATGTCGGCCGGCTGGCCGCCCCCCTCGGGAT
>CAZVAV010000092.1:0-4101 GCA_964625135.1 uncultured Oscillospiraceae bacterium
CATCCACCGACCGCCGGTTGTGCAGGTAGGAAAAGAGGTTGCCCGCCATAATCAGCGGCACCACCAGCATCAGGGCGGTAAAAAAGAAAGCGGAAAAACCGTTGTAAACCAACGCCGGGCCTACGAACGACCAGCGGACCCAATTGTTATCAGGATAAACGCCCTGATTTTGTAAAATTGTCAGCAGATACTGCACCGGCAGGCAGATAAAGCCGAGCGCGCCGTAAAAGAAGGCCGATCCCCGATGCCGCCGCAGCATATTGCGGTAAACCGGCAGCAAACGGGAAAGACTAAAAGACGATCTTGCTGTAGTCATATCCGACCGCCTCCATTTCATAAATAAATACCTCCTCGAGGGTCAGGCTTACCGCTTCGGCAAGCATCGGGGAAAGCTGATTGACGGCGGCAAGGGCTTCCTCCTCCCCCGCCGCACAGACCAGCGTCGCCACACTGCCGTGCTGCTCCTGTGACAGGATACGGATGCCGTCGAGCGCGATCTTGTCGGTGGAAGGCGGGGAGAAAACGGCCTGCACCTTGCAAAAGCCGAGCTGAATATCATCCACCGCGCATTCGAGCAGCAGCTTGCCGTGGTGCAGCAGGCCGACCCGGTCGCAAAAGTCCTCCAGCTCTCTGAGGTTGTGGGACGAGATGATCACCGTCATATGATATTCCGAGATCATATCCGAAATGATTCTGCGCACCGCGTGGCGGATCACCGGGTCAAGCCCGTCGAACGCCTCGTCGAGCAGCAGGTATTCCGGTGCGCAGGAGAGAGCGAGGATTAACGCGGCCTGACGGCGCATTCCCTTGGAAAAGGTCGACAGCTTGCGCCGCGTTCCGATCGGAAAAAGCTCGCAAAGCCGCTGGTAGCGCGCCTCGTCCCAGCGGGGATAGGCCGCGCGATAAAACTCCCGCATATCCTCGAACGTTGCCTGCGGCGGGAAATAGAGATCGTCCGAGACGAAAAAAATCTTCTGCTTCTGCTCGGGGTTCTCAAAAACCGGCTCGCCATCGATGCTCACGCGACCCTCATCCGCCAAATAAACTCCCGAGATGAGCCGCAGCAGGGTCGACTTTCCCGATCCATTGGTGCCGACCAGCCCATAGATGCAGTCGGACGAAATCGAAAGGGCGACCGAATCGAGGGCGGCGTTCGCGCCGAAGCGCTTGGTAATCGATTCTATCAAAACCATGTTGTTACTCCTTTTCGTAGATCTCATCCACCAAAGCAATCAGGCTTTCTTTTGAAACTCCCGATTTTTTGGCGGAGATCAGAGGCGGGCGTGCCTCCTTTAGCTTCTGTCGAACAATCGAATCGGTTAACGACTCACCGGGGGCAATAAAGCTTCCGCGTCCCGCTGCCTGATAGATCATCCCCTTGGCCTCAAGCTCCTGATAGGCCTTCTGTACCGTGTTTGGATTGATGCCGAGGTCGCGCGCCAGACTGCGCACGCTCGGGAGCTGATCGTCGGGCCGCAGCACGCCGCGTGCAATCAGGTCGATAACATTCTGCACCAATTGTTCATAGATCGCTACACGGCTGCGCGAATCGATCGAAAACATAGCTCCGCTCCTTTCGGACCTTCGCCGGGCTTCCGGCGAGTGTCACATGAGTATTATCTATGATAGTACAGTTAGCATAGCATGCGGCACAGCAAAAATCAAGAGCTGCCGTTAAAATTTTTATACCCCCTCGCCTTTTATGGATTTCCAACAAACATTTACAAGAAATTTTGTTCACATGAGTTGACATGAAAAACGATTTCCACTACAATAGGTTCGATTAAGAAAGTAAGAAACGATTGCGTTGTACGCGCAGGAAAAGGAGTATGCTCCCTATGAACCGTAAAACCAAAATTGTCTGTACCCTCGGCCCGGCCGTCAACTCCCCCGAAATGATCCGCAGCCTGCTGGAAACGGGAATGAATGTTGCGCGCTTTAATTTTTCCCATGGCGACCACGAAAGTCACCGCAAAACCTTTGAGCTTTTCAACACGATCCGCCATGAGATGAACAACCCCGCCGCCGCCATGCTCGACACCAAGGGACCCGAAATTCGTACCGGCCTGATGAAGGACGGAAAAATTTTTCTGGAGTCCGGCGCTCCCCTCATCCTGACCGGCGAGGAGGTCGAAGGCACCCCCGAGCGGATTTCGATCACCCATAAAACCCTCTATCAGGATGTCGCCGTCGGCGGCACCATTCTGATTGACGACGGCCTGATCGAGCTGATCGTCGAAGAGATCAAAGGGACGGAGATCTGCTGCCGTGTGATGAACAGTGGCTTTGTTTCAAACCGCAAGGGCATCAATGTGCCGGGCGCCGAGCTTTCGATGCCGTACCTGAGCGAAAAGGACGCCTCCGACATCCTCTTCGGCATCGAGATGGGCTTTGATTTTATCGCCGCCTCGTTTGTTTCGAGCGCGAACGACCTGCTGGAGGTGCGCCGTCTGCTCGATTCAAAAAAATGCCATACCATTCGCATCATTGCAAAAATCGAGAACGCCAAGGCGCTCGAAAAAATAGACGAGATTCTCCGGGTATCCGACGGCATCATGGTCGCCCGCGGCGATCTCGGAGTTGAAATTCCCTATGCCGAGGTTCCGGTTGCCCAAAAGTCGCTGATTAAAAAGGCGTTTTCCCGCGGCAAGATCGTCATCACCGCCACCCAGATGCTCGAATCGATGACCGAAAAGCCCCGTCCCACCCGCGCCGAAGCGACCGATGTCGCCAACGCGATTTACGACGGTTCAAGCGCCGTCATGCTCTCGGGCGAGACGGCCGCCGGAAAATACCCCATCGAGGCGGTTCGCACGATGGCGACCATCGCGCTGCGCACCGAGCAGGACATCGACTACCGCAAGCGACTCGAAAACCGCACGGCGGTCAACGGCGGCGACCTGACCTACGCCGTTGCCCATGCCACCTGCACGATGGCGCATGATCTCGGCGCGGCCGCCATCATGCCGGTTACCTGCTCGGGCTATACCGCCCGGATGACCTCGGGCTTTCGACCCGCTGTGCCGATTATCGCCTGTACCCCCTATGAAAGCACCTACCACCATCTCTCCCTCTCGTGGGGCGTTACCCCCGTGCTGATGACCGAATGCCAGAGCAGCAACGAGGACATGCTTGAGCGGGCAATCGCCGCGGCACGCACCCAAGGGCTTCTCGCCGACGGGGATATGGTGGTGCTCACCGCCGGAATGCCGATCGGGGTGCCTGGTACCACCAACCTGATTAAGGTCGATGTGGTCGGCGACGTGCTCGCCACCGGTCAGGGAATCGGCAGCAAAACCGCCACCGCCCGGCTCTGCGTCGCCCACGACGAGGAGGAGGCCGCCTCTCGCTTCCGCGCGGGGGATATTCTGGTCGTTCCGCAGACCGGCAACGACATGATGTCACTGCTGCGCAGCGCTTCGGGTATTATCATCGAGGCGGGCGGAGATGAATCTCATGGGGCGGTCGTCGGCATGACCCTCGATATTCCGGTTCTTACCGGCGTACAAAACGCGACCAACCTGCTCAAAAACGGAGTGACCGTTACCCTCGACGCCGCGAGAGGGCGGGTTTACCGAACCAGAGAGGTTCCCCGAGAGGTGGGTAAGGCTAAGGCTTGATTTTGCCGCTGGGGCGGCAGCCTTCTTTTGTTCTAAAAATATTTTTTCCTCTCCGAGGGAGCGGGTTTCGCCCGCCTGCGGGCGAGCGACCCCATCTTTTGAGAGCAAAAGATAGGGAAGAAAACTCTTTCTACCCCGTGTTAGGGCAAGTTCCCCCCCTGCTAGGGGGGTTCACAACTCGCCCTCTTGCCCTATGAATGACCTGCCACCCAAAAAGTGGTCGGACACGCACGACGCTTCGCGTCTGATTGTGCGCGTCGCATTCCCACTACCACCCAATGAGGTCGGGCTTCGGCTCGCCACACCACAGCCTCCTGTCAGGCCAAACGTGTCGAGCACGCCGAGCGTGTGGCACCCTGTCGCGCCGATGTAACACTAGCCTTGCGCTGGGCTTCGGCTCGCCACACCACCGCGCACGGTCAGGCTAAACGTGTCGAGCACGCCGAGCGTGTGGCACCCTGTCGCGCCGATGTAACACTAG
>CAZVAV010000092.1:4201-7040 GCA_964625135.1 uncultured Oscillospiraceae bacterium
CCTTGCGCCGGGCTTCGGCTCGCCACACCACCGCGCACGGTCAAACTAAACGTGTCGAGCACGCTGGGCGTACAGCATAAAATTAGCCCCCGAAAGGCAGCCGCAATGCCGCTTTCGGGGGCTTTTTAGTGCTCGCGATTCTCTGGCTGAGGGATCAAGCCGTGCTCCCGCTCGAAATCGGCAATTCGACGGCGGATGATCTGCTCAATCTCTTTGTTTTTGGTTCTACCCTCAAATTCCGCGATATAGCCGAGCTTGTCCAAGATGGCCGGGGAAATTCGCAGCGTATAACGAGAAAGATTATCCTTCATCTCATCAGTCCTTTGACTCAGTATTGACATTATTTTATCGTCATAGTAAGATCAAAAGTAAAAACGACGCAGCTGTGAAGAAGTTTTGACGCATGTTTTGTCAACAGAGAAAGGACGGATTCAAATGCCGAATTATCAAAAGCTCTATCACACCATATTCAATGCCGCTACCGATGCGCTTGAGGCATTAGAGCAGCAGGATATCCCAAAGGCCATTGATCTTCTAAAAACCGCACAATTTCTGACCGAAGAAGCCTATCTGCAATCGGGCGAATGACAGGACGGACGAAGCTGTGTCCCCCACCCCTACGGGAGCGATGTCGGCGGTGGTGGTTGGCATGGGACGGGCGGTGCGCATCATTAGCGTTTGGCCTGACAGTGCGCTGTGTAGCGGCGAGCCGAAGCCCTTCCCCATTGGGTGGTAGTGGGAATGCGACGCGCACAATCAGACGCGAAGCGTCGTGCGTGTCCGATTGCCTTTTTGGGTGGCAGTGCATCCATAGCGCACGAGGGCGAGTTGTGAGACCCCCTAGCAGGGGGGCGAACTTGCCCTAACACGGGGTAGAAAGAGTTTTCTGGGTACTCTTTTGCTCTCAAAAGAGTACCTCGCTGCCGGAGCAGCGAAATGCTCCATTTAATCAGCTGGGGCAATAAAACAACCCCGCCCCGGCACTCTGGAGAGAAGAGTGTCGAGGCGGGGGTTTCATTTGGATAAGGAGATGGGATTCTGTGATTAGGCCTTTGCGCCGGTCGAGGGGTTCTGAACCGAACCGCCGGTCGAGTTGTTCGAGCCGTTGTTGGAATTGTTCGAGTTGTTCGAGCCGGTCGAGGGGACGACCACCGCGTTGGTGATCTCCTGATCGGTGATCACAAAGCGGCCGAGGGTGTCGGTGGTGAAGGAGAGGGTCTCCTCCTCGCTGTTATACTTCGCGGCGATGCCGGTCAGCTTTCCATCGAGGTAGCGGTAGACAAAGAACTTGCCGCCGAAGTCATCCGAGTAAGCCGAAACGTCCAGCTCCATGGTGCCGTTGGTCTTAAACTTGGTTCCCGCCGGGAAGGTCAAAAACTCGAAGCTGTTGTCCTCGTACTTTTCGACGATCTCCTTGATGGCGTTCTGGTTGTGAACCAGGTTGATGGCCTTCATGTCGTTGATGCTGACCGAGAAGCTCCAGTCGCCGTCGGTGAAGGCGACCTTCTTGTAGCCGTTGCGCTTGGCAAGCCGCTCAAGCTGCTCCGCATCGAAGACGGGGGTCTTGTTCTCTACCTTGATGTCGTCCTCCTTCTGGAGCGAGTCAACATACTCGTCCGAGACGACCTCGTAGCCGGTCTCAAAGGAAGTGGTATAGGTCACAAAATCCTTGCGGTCGTTCTTGTTGACCAGCTTGATCGAGTACTCCTCCTCGGTCTTCTCAGAGGGCCAGCCGGCCTTGACCTCGGCGACAATATAATAGTTGTCGCCCGACTTCGAGAGGTTAAAATCCGAAAGGGTTTCGCCCTCGCCGCTGTTCGACAGCTTGAAGCTGTAGTTCTCAAGGATCTCAGCGGTCAGGGGCTGCATTTCGCCGCCCTCGAGCGAGATCGAAACAGGGAAGCGGTACTTCTCGCCGGGGGTCAGCAGACCGCCGGAAAGCGAGACCTTGCTGCTCGCATCCGCCGAAAGGGCAATGCTGTTGGTCTTGGCATTCTCAGCAAACGCCATCGCCGCCATGCTCATCGACATCATGGCAGCAAGAAGAACGGAAAAAGTTCTTTTCATAAGGGATACCTCCTGATTATTCTTGCAGCGGAGCCCGGCCCCGCCTGGTTTGTTGCTCTCATCTCCCGAGCACATGCCCAATTATAGAGGCGATATCTCCAAAAAGCAATCGGTTTTTGTTTCCATTTTGTAATTTTCTGTTGAGATTTCCGCAATAAAAATCAGGAAAACCCAAGTTTATAAGAAAAACGTTGCTCTTTTACAAGTCGCTTCCCGCAAAAAGATTACATTCCTGTAACTTTTTCATTCCTCTTCCTGTTTTGCTTCCAGCCAATCACTTTCCCCGCTTTTCTCGCAAAGTCCCACTTTGGTTCTCTGATAACGCCTGTCACAGACGGGACAGACCAAATCCTCCCCAAGCTTTGCCCCGCAGCGGCAGACCCAGCCGATTTGCTTTGCCGGATTTCCCGCGACCAGAGCATGCGGCAGCACATCCTTGGTCACCACCGCGCCTGCCGCGACCAGCGACCAGCGGCCGATGCGATGTCCGCAGAGGATGGTCGCGTTCGCACCGATCGAAGCGCCGCGCTGCACTATCGTCCTTTGATAGGCGGCGGCTCCCTTTGGGTGCTCACTGCGGGGGGTTGGGTCGTTGGTAAACACGCAGGACGGCCCACAGAATACGCCGTCCTCGAGCTCGACCCCTTCATAGACCGACACATTGTTTTGAATTTTAACAAAATTTCCGATTTTAACCCGTGCGCCCAAATTGACATTCTGTCCAAGGCTGCATCCCTCTCCGACCGACGCCCCCTGCTTGAGATGACAGAAG
>CAZVAV010000093.1:0-6999 GCA_964625135.1 uncultured Oscillospiraceae bacterium
CCATCAGCTCAAAAAAGTATTGGGAAACCTTAAGCCCAATTTTCCCCTTGCCGTCCACGCTGCCCCCGACCGTATTGGAGCCGGGATCAAAGACGCCGTTTTCTCCGGTCGCGTCGTCCTTAAAAAACAGGTAGACCGCTTGGGTTCCCTCATCGGTCAGCACGGTCTTTGTTTTTCCATTATAAAGCGTTTTCATCAGAATCTCTCCCCTTATGTTTTGCAACTTGTGTTTTTCAGTGTATCACAAAGAGAAAAAGCTGTCGACCTTTCTGCAAAACCTTTTTCTGAAAATTTAGCGGTTAAAAGGCTACCTTCATAAATAAAGCGACACAGCAGAGAATAATGGCGAAGGGAACATAGACATAGCGACCGATAGAATACCATAGATTCCCCTGCTGCTTTGTCCTTCCCTTATTGATTTCAAAGAGCAGATCCTCCTTTTTCATAACCCAGAACCAGGAAATAGCGCCCAGGGTGGCGCCGATGGGGATGATATAAATCGATACCAAATCCATCCACGGACCCCACTGGAAGATCGCCTCCATATTGATTCCAAAGCCCAAGCAAATCAGGCACAAAAGGCAAAGAACCAGCTTGCGATTGAGCCTCGGAAACCGGTGCAGCAACGATTCGCCAACCGCCTCAAACATATTTTGCAACGAGCTGATGCCTGCGAAAATCATTGCGACATACAAGATAACGGCAAAAATGTGCCCCATCGGAATATCCTGCAAAATGGTGGGAAGTGTAACGAAAAGCAAGCCGGGGCCTGCGCCGACATCCAAACCGTAGGAGAAGCATGCGGGAATGATGACCAATGCCGCAACCAGCGCCGCGATGGTATCAAAGATGGCAGTTTTGCAGGACACCGAAATGACATCCTCCTCTTCCCCCAAATAGGCCCCGTAAACGATCATTCCGCTGCCGGTAATCGACAGGGAAAAGAATGCCTGTCCCATCGCCCAAATCCACACCATCGGATCCATGAGCGCCTTCCAGCGGGGAATGAGCATAAACAAATACCCCTCCATCACATTGGGCAGCATGGCAACACGAATCGCCAACACGGTAAAGATGATAAAGAACAGGGGCATCATAATCTTATTGGTTTTTTCGATGCTCTTTGCGCCTAAAAACAGCGTAAGCAGTGTACCGATTACCACAATCACATGGTATGCGATGACGGAATGCGGTGTAAGGGAAAAACCTTCAAACCATGTGGCTGCGTTGACCGTCATTAAAGTGCCGGTTAACGAGTTCACCAGAGCCTTTAAGACATAGGATACGATCACGGCATAACCGATTGCAATGCACATCGATCCGGCCAAGGGCAGCCAAGCGAGAATTCTGCCGGCTTTTCCGGCTCGCGGATTCCGCGTATTCCATGCGTTTTCGTAAGAGCCCAGCGTGCCTGTTTTGGAACGACGGCCGATGGCAAACTCGGCGGGTAAGCCGACATAGCTGAAAATAAAAATAAAAAATAGATAGACCAGCAGAAATGCTCCGCCGCCATTGCTCCCCAGCTTATTGGGAAAGCCCCATACATTCGCCATGCCCACCGCGGAACCGACCGACGCCAAAATAAATCCCCATCGGCTCCGAAAGCCCCCTGCTTTTTGCTTCTCATTCATGTCGTTGTCTCCTCCATCATGTTTTCTTTCGATTTTATTTGCTTCATGCTGTTTGCGACACAAAAAAGTCCCCTGTCCCCGATAAAAGGGACAGAGGACGAAATTATCGTGGTACCACCTCTGGTTTAAGCATTTCTCGCAAAATGCTCCTTGTTATGTGCAAACACACACGCAACGCGATATCGGGCGTACCCGTCTTACCCTACCAAACATGTCTTCGGGCAGCTGCTCCGGAATGTATTCAAGACAGTCGGTTTTCATCCTTTCACCAACCGGATGCTCTCTGTAAAACCTTCTCTGCTCTACTCGTTTCCTTCGTCGCATTATGATATTATAATTTACCCTATCACACTAAATGATAAAAGTCAAGCGTTGATATGAAGCAGCCCTTGCCCGATCAAAACGAAAGGCCGAAGTCCTGTTGCAAAGGCGTTGGAATCATAAAAATAACGGGTGGGCACTAATTTTACGCGAAGTGTGCCCGCTCAGAAGGTGGCAGCATGAAAAACATCGAAAATCCACACAGTAATCCCGCAAAATGCAATTGCAGATGGAAAAATTGCAAACGGCATGGAAAATGCGACGAATGCAGGGAGCACCACCAAAAAGATGCAAAGCATCCGGTTCCTTACTGCGAAAAGAAAAAAAGGTTAATCTCATCTTGTGGTGGAAGGTCTCTATTTTCGCTTGTCACCACAATACGTCATCATTATTATCGCTTCAACGTGCGCCGTTCTCGGGAACATATCCACCGCCTGGATTCTCACCGGCTGATAGCCCAGGGCGGCAAAGGTGGCGGCGTCCCGCGCGGCGGTGGCGCTGTCGCAGGAGACCATGACCACCCGGTCGGGGGACATCCGTGCAATCGTCTCCACAAGGCCGGGGGCGCAGCCCTTGCGGGGCGGGTCGATCACCACCACATCGGGGGAAATTCCTTCGCGCTCGAGCGTGAGCGCCGCCTCGGCGGCGTCGGCGCAGAGGAAGCGAGCGTTGGCAATGCCGTTGCGCGCCGCGTTGGCCCGGGCGTTTTCGACCGCCTCGGGGATGATCTCGACCCCGATCAGCTGTCCGGCCTTTTCCGCCATCGAAAGGCCGATGGTACCGGCGCCGCAGTAGAGATCGAGCAGCGTCTCGTTCCCGGTCAGAGCGGCAAATTCGGCGGCGACCGCATAGAGCTGCTCGGCTCCGGCACGGTTGACCTGATAGAACGAGAGGGGAGAAAGCTCGAAGGAAAGTCCGCACAGCCGATCGGTGATGGTTGCCTTGCCCCAGAGGACTTGGCACTCCTTGCCGAGCAGAACGTTGGTTTTGGCGAGGTGGATGTTAAGAATAACCGAGGCGATCTGCGGACAGGCAGCCTGCACCGCGTCGATGAGTGCGGCGGCGGGAAGCTCCCTTCCGTTTGCGATGATGCAGGCCATCACCTCGCCGGTTGCTTCGGCGTGACGAAGATAGAGCGAGCGGATCAGACCCCGGTGGGTCTCCTCGTCGTAGACCGAAATGCCGTTCTGCTTGATCCAGCCGAGCACCGCTTGGCAGAGGGCGGAAAAGAGCTCCGGATGCAGCAGGCAGTCGTTGATCGGCTCCACCCGATGGGAGCGCTTGGCATAAAATCCGAGCACCGGCTCTCCGTTTTGCAGCCGTATCGGATAGATTGCCTTGTTGCGGTAGCGGGCATTTTGTGGGGAGGGCAGGCAGGGCGGCGCGGGCAGCTCAATTTTACCGATCCGCCGCAGGTTTTCGCTCACCCAACGGCCCTTGATCCGTAGCTCCTCCTCATAGGTCAGGTGGCGCAGCGAGCAGCTTCCGCAGCGGCGGTAGGCCGCGCAGCCGTCACAGCCATCCGCCGTGCGGCTGGACGCGGGGCAAAGCAGCTCCTGGGCGATGCCATAGGCAAGCCGGGGGGTGACCTTGACCACCTTCACCAGAACCCGGTCGCCGATCGCCGTGTTTGGGACAAAGACCGCCAGACCGTCGCAACGGCCGACGCCAGCGGCGTCGTTTGCGATGTCCTCAATCGATAGTTCAATCAGTTGGTTTTTTTGCAGCATGGTTTCCTCCAAGAAAGCATTGAGATCACAGCGTCAGATGAGGCCGGGGAATTTCATCGTCGGCATCCCGATTTCCAGCTCTTATCCTACATTTTTTCGGCAAAAATGTAAAGAAGGAGGGCTTGTTTTGTGCCATCGGGAAAGAAATTGCCGCCGACCCTTTTCGAGCGGGTGCGGCTGTGGTATACTGACTCTAATTGATGTATGGTATTACAAGGGGATTTTTCATGCTGTTAACACTCAACGACCTCGGCAAAAGCTTCGGCGCCGAGCGTATTTTTGAAGGAATCAACGTCAAAATTGAAGATCGGGATCGCATCGCCCTCATCGGGCCGAATGGGGCGGGGAAAACCACGCTGCTGAATCTCATCGCCGGGCTGGATGAACCGGAGGAGGGAAGCATTTCGCGTGCCGATCATTTAAAGGTCGGCTATCTCCGTCAGAACGGGGGTCTGCTGCCTGACGGCACCATTGAGAGCGAGATGCGGCGCGCCCTCGGCGCGATATTTGAGGTGGAGCAGCTGCTGCTCAAAACGGGGGAGCGGATGGCCGCGTTCCCGGATCACCAAAGCGAAGCCTATCATGCCCTCGTGCGGGAATACCAGACGCTTGAGGAGCGGTTTGTGAGCCTCGACGGCTATGGAGCCGAGGTTCGCATCAGCACCATCCTCAACGGCATGGGCTTTGGCGGCTTTGACCGCTCAACCGAGGTCGGGCGGATGTCGGGCGGCGAGCGCACCCGGCTGATGCTCGCCAAGCTGCTGGTGGAGGAGCCGGCGCTGCTCATCCTCGACGAGGCAACCAACCATCTCGATTTTCGGATGCTCGGCTGGCTGGAGGAATATCTGTCCGGCTACCGGGGAGCTATCCTCACCGTCAGCCATGACCGCTATTTTCTTGATCGAGTGACGACCGCCACATGGGAGCTGGAAAATCTCTCGCTGATCACCTATCCCGCCCCCTACGGGCGGTATCTGGCGCTGCGGGAGGAGCGGCTCGAACGCATCGAGAAGGAGTACGAGCGGCACAATCAGGAGGTAGCCCGCCTTCAGGACTATCACGACCGAAACATTGTGCGGGCGACCACCTCCTCCAGTGCCAAAAGCCGTCTGCGGATGATCGAGCACCTCGGCGAGGCCGAGCGCCCTTATCTTCCCCCAAAACCGCCCCGTTTTTCCTTCACCCCCCGGCTGCGTCCGGTCTCGGATGTTTTGCAGGTGGAGGGTCTGACGCTGGAGGTCGGGGAAGGCGCGGAGCGCAGGACGCTGCTTTCCGATCTTTCGCTGCATGTCAAACGCGGGGAACGGCTTGCGATCATCGGGGAGAACGGCGCGGGAAAATCGACGCTGCTGCGCACGCTGGTCGGGCGCATCGAGCAGCGCTGCACCCGGATGGAATGGGGTCGCAACGTGCGGCTGTCGGTCTTTGAGCAGGATTCCTCCGACCTGCACCCCGACAAGACGGCCTTGATGGAGCTTTGGGATCGCTTTCCCTCCTCAAACGAGCACGAGCTTCGTACGCTGCTCGGCGGCTTGCAGCTGGTCGGGGAGGAGGCGTTTAAGAAGATCGGTGTGCTCTCGGGCGGCGAGCGCGCGCGGATCAAGCTGGCTTTTCTGATGATGGAGCACGGCAACGTGCTGGTGATGGACGAGCCGACCAACCATCTTGATATTCCCGCGAAGGAAGCGCTGGAAAAGGCGCTGATCGATTATGAGGGGACGCTGATCATCGTCAGCCACGACCGTTACCTGCTCTCCCATCTGCCCACCCGCATCCTGCGTCTGGGGGATGGACAGGCCGAGAGCTTTTCGGGAAACTTTGAGGAGCTGCAGCGACAGCTCGCTCTGCGGGAGGAGCGGCAGCGCGAGGAGAAGCAATCCGCCCCGCCGCCCACGCCCACTTCTGTTGAGGAGAGCGTTTCGGCACGGGACTATCACCGGTCTAAGGCGCAGCGCCGAGCCGAGGTCGAGCAGAAGCGCCGCGCGGCCGAGCTGGAGGCCGAGATCGCCCGCCTTGAGGCGGCGGTGACCGAGGCGCAGGATCAACTGGGTGATCCTGCCATTGCAAGCGATTTTGCGCAGCTGACCGAGCTGACCGAGCAGTTGGCTGAATTGGAGCGGCAGCTGGAAAACGCCTACCGGGAATGGGATTCCCTCCTGTCCCAATGATCCGGCCAAAAGCAATTTGGCTGAGAAGCAAACAGGAAAGACGCCGCCGCTCACAGGATGAAAAACGTGGCAGAGCCGCTCTTGCAGGCAAAACACCGCGTGCTTTGAGAAATACCGGGGAGGGAACACAGCTTGAAGATTGAACCAAATACCAAATATTACACGATCTCGATCTATGCGCTCGGGGTTCTGGTGCTCGCCATCTCCTTTTATTGGGTGCTGACCAATTTTAATCTGGTCTGGGGGACGGGGGTGGGAATCATCCGCCCGATTCGCCCCGTTCTTTTTGGCTTTGTGTTGGCCTATCTGCTCAATCCGATCATGACATGGATTGAGGAAATGCTCAACAAGGCATCCCTCTATCGCCGTTTTCCGGTCAAGGCACGGCGGGGGATTTCGGTGGCGCTGACCTATCTGATTACCGCGGCGCTGCTTACCTCCTTTCTGGTGATCATTCTGCCCCAGGTCGCGAGCAACGCGGCGGCTCTCGCGGGGCAGCTGCAAAGCTATGTTGCCGCGGGGGAGCGGCTTGTCAACGAGCTGATCGAGCGGATTCCCGAGGGGCTGATTCCGCAGGACTATATCGACCGGATGGCCGAGACGGTCGGAAACTCGATTCAACAGCTCTTTAACTGGCTTTCCGCCGGAGTTCCAAGGCTCTTCAGCATCGCGTGGCAGCTTGGCTCGGGGGTGATTTCGGCCTGTGTCGCGGTCATCGTCTCGATCTATATGCTGCTCGCCAAGGAAACCTTTCTCGGGCAGCTGCGAAAGCTTCTCTGCGCGTTTCTGCCGAAAAGCCGGGTGCGCCGAGTGATGGATGTCACCCGCACGACCCACACGATGTTTGGCCGGTTTATTACCGGCAAGATCATCGATTCGATCATCATCGGAATCCTCTGCTTTATTGGGCTGAGCGTCATGCGGATGCCCAACGTGGTGCTGGTCAGCTTTATCGTCGGCGTGACCAATGTTCTGCCTTATTTCGGCCCGTTCATCGGGGCGATCCCCGGCTTTTTCCTGATCGCTTTTGTGTCGCCGGTGCAGGGGCTTATCTTCCTTGTCTTTATTCTGGTGCTCCAGCAGATCGACGGCAACATCATCGGGCCGAAAATTCTGGGCGACAAAACCGGGCTGTCCAGCCTGTGGGTG
>CAZVAV010000094.1:0-6962 GCA_964625135.1 uncultured Oscillospiraceae bacterium
TGACTACAGCAAGATCGTCTTTTAGTTTTCCCCGTTTGCTGCCCGTTTACCGCAATATGCTGCGCAGAAATCGGGGCGCCGCGCTGTTTTATGGCGCGCTGGGCTTCATCTGCCTACCGGTACAATATCTGCTGACCATTTTGCAGAATCGCGATAGCATTGGCTATGATTGGATTCGCTGGAACCTGTTTGGGCCGGCCAAGGTCTATAACGGATTTTCCGCCTTTTTCTTCACGGCGCTGATGCTGCTGGTTCCGCTGCTTCTGGCAGTGAATCTGCTCTCCTACCTGCATAACCGGCGCTCGGTCGATGTCTATCACTCGCTGCCGCTGACCCGCGCGGAGCTTTTCGCCGCCGCGACGATGGCGGGGATGACGTTGATCTGGGTTCCGCTGGTGGTCAATTTTCTGCTGACGGCGGGCATTTCGACGCTGCTGCCCGGCGCTTCGATCAGCATGATTCTGCTCGAGCTGCTCTGCTGGATGGTGACGACGCTTGCCATCTTTGCGATCACCTCCTTCTGCGCGGTGCAGCTTGGCACCGATTTTGACACGGTGATTTTCTCGCTTGGGCTCAACGGAGACTTTTCGGCGATCTACCTGCTGTTTCTGGCGCTGGCGGATGCCTTTATCTATGGCTTTTCCGCGAGCGATGACATCCTGCGCTTTGCCTATCGGCTTTCCCCTGTCTCGCTGATGATCGGGCGGGTTTCACTGGGCGACACCTCCTATGAATACATCGCCGAAAATAACAGTACGATGCTTTGCTGGCTGCTGGTCAGCATGATCCTGCTGGTCGCCGGGGCGTGGCTTTACACCCGCCGTAAATCCGAGCAGGCCGAGGCGGTCGGTGAGATGGGCCCGCTGCAAATTTTCATGCGGTCGGTCGGAACGCTGCTGGGCGGCACCGGACTGGGAATGGTGCTGTGCGCCGTCTTTGAGATCAGCCCGGAAAATAGCCGCCCCCTTTCGCTTTTTTGCATTGCGGCCGGCTCGATGATCGTCTACTTTATCGGAGACGTGATCCTGACCCGCAATGTGCGCAGCATCCCGCGTGCGCTCCCGGTCGCGCTGCTGACTACCGCCGGGGTCTGTGTTCTGGTCGGCGGTGCGATGTTTGACCTTCTGGGAATCGGCAAATGGCAGCCGAAGGCGCAGGAGATCACCGAGATGCAGCTGCTCTATTACCAGAGCCGCTTTTCCGACCAGCCCTCGCTCGGAGGTGACGCCTCGATCCGCGCGTTCCATGATCCCGAGGCGGTGGCGCTGGTGCTCTCCGCGCAGAAGCAGCAGATTGATCTGCATTTCTCCGGCGAGCAGGAGCCTGATTTCTATAACAACCTGCGGGTGAGCTACGAGCTGAGCAACGGAAAAACGGTCAGCCACCGCTATTCCGCTCTGTACCCCGCTGTTTTGGAGCAGCTGCTTGCCCTTGAGGTGGATGACGAGCTGATCAGTCAGACCCATCCCGCCTTTGCCGCGACCCCCGAGATGCTCCAGACGGTCACGGTGGAGAATATGCTCGGCAACACGTCTGATGCGCTTTCCCTTACCGCCTCCCAGAAGGAGCAGCTGCTCATCGCGCTGCGGGAGGATCTTCTTTCCCAGCCGATCGAGGAGCTTCGCGGCGGCGCGCAGGCAATTTGCAACCTGACCCTTGAGCTGAAATATCCGCGCAGCATGCCCGAGGATTCTATACTCGGAGCCGACAAGATCGACTCCTCTACCTCCCATGATACGGAATATAACTATGCGGTCAGCCGAACCATGCTGACCGAGAGCTATCAAAACACCCTGAAGCTGCTGCGGGAGCTTGGCGCGGATGCCTCGCTGCAAAGCGATTGGTCACAGGTAAAGGCCGCGTATGCGCTGCCGTTTAACCGGGGCTACGGCGGTACGCTTACGGTGGCACAGACCGATCTCGACCGGGTGCGCCAGACGCAGAGCGACCTTGAGGATTTTCTGAATAATTATGGCGACGCCACCGATCTGACGCTGCAAGCCTTTGCCTTTTCGCCGATGGAGCTTACCGCGGCACGAAAGAACCTGACCAGCGTGGCAACCACCTTCGGTGAACCGTTCGCGGTCGTTGGGGTTGCGGCCGGGGAGAACCCGGAGGAAATGACCGGCTATTTTCTGATTCCGGTATCGGCTCTTCCCGCCCACCTCAAGGATTCGGTCGGTCGGATGGTTAGTCATTACTACGGTACCTATGCAATGGAATCCTGGGGCTACAGCGAGGTGGTAGCCGTCACCCAAGAGACGGAATTTGTTCCCGAGCGTACCATTGTCTCCGAGGTTGTTATTTTGAAGTAATCTTTTTGGAGAATGAGAACCATAAAGGCCGGACAGAAGGAGGATTTGCAATGGCAAGCCGCAAGGAGTATGCCGCCCGCTACGACGCGATGGCGCAGAAGCTTTACCAAATCGCGGTCTATCTGACCGGCGATGCCTATGAGGCGCGCCGTGCGATTGCTGCCTGCTTTATCAACGGATTTGACGCCGCCGCAAGGGAAGGGGAGCCCTTCGAGATGATGATGCTCCGCGAGCTTTACGAATGCTGTACCGACTGCCCTGTGCTTTGCGGAGAGCGGTATCGCCGTCAGCTGTGCGAAACGCTCGCCCCCGCGGGCCCCGATCAGCGGCTTTGCGACCTGCTCTGCGATCTTGAGCCATGGAGGCGGGCGGTCATTTTGCTGGTTTTTTTCGGGGGGGCAACGGCTGACCGCCTGCACAGGCTGGTTGGCTGTAGCCCCGTGGAAACGGCGGCCGCCCTTCATACCTTCTTCCGGCAGGTTCGACAGGAGAACCATCTCTGCCGAAATTAAAAATCCTCTTATCTTTCCCCATACAGCGCAGAAGCCCCGCCGGAGGAGAGCCGGAGGGGCTTCTGCGTTTTCAAAATCGTTGAATTTCTTGAAGAAAAAAGCATCGGTTCCTCGTTCTATAAGCAGATCACATTTGGCTGTCGAATTTTCGCAAGGCAAAAGATTTAACAAAAATTTTATGGCAAATTTATCGAATTCTACCGCAATATTTTATATGATTGTGATGTACTAATAGAGATAGTACGGATGGTATCTTTCTCGGGAATTTTGAAACAGGAAGGTGAAGATTATGATGGCCATCGAGATTCTGATGACCTGCGCATGGCTAATGAGCTTCTTTTTTACCCTTTACTTTTTTTACTATGCGTTTTTTGCGGTTCTTTCTCTGCGCAAGACAAAGCAGCGGCAGCGGTTTGAACCGAAAACCCGTTTTGCCTTGGTCGTCGCGGCGCGCAACGAGGAGCAGGTGATCGGACAGCTGGTGGAAACCCTGCGTCAGCAGGACTATCCCCCGGAGCTTTTTACCATCATTGTCGCGCCGAACAACTGCACCGACAACACGCGCGGCGCGGCGCAGAGGGCGGGCGCCCGAATCTTTGACTGTCGTCTTGCGGTGAAATCCAAGGGGGATGTGCTGCGGCAGGTCTTTGATTGGCTGCTGCGGGGTGAGGATTACGACGCCGTTTGCATCTTTGACGCCGATAATCTGGTTGCTCCGGGCTTTCTGCGCGGGATGAACGACGCATACTGCTCCGGTGCGCGGGCGGCACAGGGCTTTCGGGATTCCAAGAATCCCTACGATAGCGCCATCTCGGGCTGCTACTCGATCTATTACTGGATGATCAATCGGATGTATAATCACACCCGCCGCGCCGCCGGACTTTCGGCGATGATCAACGGCAGCGGCTTCATGGTTTCCTGTGACCTGATCCGGGAGATGGGGGGCTGGCATACCGTAACGATGACCGAGGACATTGAGTTCACCACCCAGTGCATCCTGCGCGGCGAGCAGGTGGAGTGGGTGCCCGATTCGGTCATCTACGACGAACAGCCGCTGACCTTTGAGCAGTCGTGGAAGCAGCGCAAGCGCTGGTCCACCGGCATTTTGCAGGGGAGCTCGGTCTATCTCGGAAGGCTTTCCCGTGGCCTCTTTTCCGAGCATCGGCTCGGCTGCCTCGACCAGATCATGTTTTTTCTCGCGCCGTTCATGCAGCTTTTCTACCTGCTCTCGCTGCTTTTGGGTCTTGCGCTCGACATCCTTTATGTACAGCATCAGCTGTTTCCCTACACCGAGCTGTACTATCAGATGTTTGTTTCGCTCAACACCTCGTTTCTCGTCTCCTGTGCGCTGTCGGTCTTTGTGATTGCCATTGAACATAAATGGAGCCCCCGACTTCTTCGTGCCATTGCCTCCTATTGGCTCTTTATTCTGAGCTGGATTCCGATCAACCTGATTTGCATGGTGCGCAAGTGCACCACCTGGGAGGAAATTCAACATACACGGTCGCTCAGCCTTGCCGAGCTCTCGACACGGTCGCAGCAGTAGCGCGCGAAAAATTCCCCGCCTCTTGTCATAGAACCAAAAAACGGTTATACTTTTAAGAAGAAGAGGGAAGGGGGAGCCGCATGGTTACCTATCAGGATGTCTCGTCAAGTGAGGAGATTAAAAGCTATATCCGTCAGGCGGACGCGTCGCTCGTCGCGCTTGGCTATACCGAGCACAGCTTCGCCCATGTTGTGCGGGTCGCCACCGTCACGCAGAACATTCTGACCGAGCTGGGCTACGATCCCCGCACCGTCGAGCTCGCCCGGATCGCGGGGTTTATGCACGACATCGGCAACGTCATCAACCGCATCGACCATGCCCAGTCGGGGGCGGTGATGGCGTTTCGGATTCTCGACAAGATGGGGATGGAGCCGGTTGAGGTCGCGCAGGTGATCGCCGCCATCGGAAATCACGACGAGCACACCGCCTATCCGGTCAACGCGCTGGCCGCCGCTCTGATCCTTGCGGATAAGAGCGATGTGCGCCGCTCTCGGGTGCGCAACCGCGATATCCCGAGCTTTGATATTCACGACCGGGTCAACTATTCGGTCGAGCAGTCCTCGTTGAAGACCGACGTCGAAGGCCGCACCTTTACGCTGGTGCTCACCGTGGACGCCGGGGTCAGCTCGGTGGCCGACTACTTTGAAATTTTTCTTGAGCGGATGATGCTCTGCCGCCGCGCGGCGCAGTTCTTCGGATACCGCTTTGGGTTGAAGATCAACGGAAATCAACTGATGTAATGCCTCGCAAAAGCGCCGCCCGTCCCCTCTGGGAACGGACGGCGTTTTTTGACGGGGCTGCTAGTCCTGCGGCTTGCCTTGCTCCTGCGCGTGTTGGCAGATCGGAGCCATGACGCACCGGTCGCACTGGGGGCGGCGGGCGACGCAGACCGCCCGCCCGTGCAGCACCAGACGGTGGCAGAAGTCGTTGGCCTTTTCCATCGGCAGGCAGTCGCGCAGCTCCCGTTCGGTTTTGAGAGGATCCTTGGTGGTGGTTAGCCCGAGCAGGTTGGTGATCCGGATGCAGTGGGTGTCGCAGACAACCGCCGGCTTGTGGTAAACGTCCCCGACGATCAGGTTGGCGGTCTTGCGCCCCACGCCGGGCAGGGTGAGCAGTGCCTCGATGGTGTCCGGAACCACGCCGCCAAAATCCTCGAGCAGCTTTTGAGAGAGCGCGACGATATCCCGCGCCTTGGTTTTGTAGAGCCCGCAGCTTTTGATGTGCACGCCGATCTCGTCCGGGGTAGCGGCAGCCAGCGCTTCGAGGGTCGGGTAGGCCGCGAAGAGCCCCGGCGTGACCATATTGACTCGGGCATCGGTACACTGGGCGGCAAGCCGTACCGAGATCAAAAGCTCATGAGGCCGCTCATATTCGAGGGAGCAGTCCGCGTCGGGGTAGGCCCCCTCCAGAAGACGCACCGCCTTGGCGGCGCGTTCCTGATTTGTCATATCGATCAACCTTCCTTGGAACATATTATTTGGAGAAAAGGCCAAGCAGCCCCTTCTTGGGCTTTTTGCTGAGCTTCTGAAGCTCCTCGCGCGCCTCCTCGCTTCCCAGCTCGGCCGCGCGTTCAAACCAGGCCTTGGCCTTTTCGATATCCTTTTCAAGTCCGCCCTCCCCGGTGAGCGACCATTGCCCGAGGGTGAGCATCGCGCCCTTATGATCCCTTGCGGCGGCACGGCGGTAGTACTCGACCGCCTTGAGGCGATCCTTGTGAACACCGTTGCCGGTCTCATAGCAGAGTCCGACGTTGTAAAGAGCCGAGACGGAGTCTCTTTCGGCGGCTCTTTGGAACCAGAGAAGGGCTTGCTCAAAGTCCTTTTTTACGCCGAGACCCTTATAGAGCAGGTCGCCCAGATTGTTTTGCGCGGTGGCGTTTCCCATTTCGGCGGCACGCTGATAGTATTCGGCTGCCCGGGCATGATCCTGCGTGACACCGCAGCTGCCCCTGGCATAGCATAGCCCCAGATCGTTGATGGCGGGCGCAAAGTCCTTCTCGGCGGCCTGCCGGTAGCAGTCGAGCGCCAAGGCTGCGTTCTGCTCGACCCCGTCCCCTTCCTCATAGCAGCAGCCGAGCAGATGCAGTGCGCGGGGAAAGCCCTGCTGCGCGGCTCGCTCGAACCACACAACCGCCTGCGCGGCGTCGGTGGTCACCCCGATTCCGTTGAGGTAGCAGTAACCGAGGTTGCATTGCGAGGCGGCGTGACCGCGCTCTGCCGCCCTTTCGTAATATTCACATGCCTTTGGCAGGTCAAGCTCGACCCCGGTGCCAAACTCATAGCAGAGGCCGAGGTCGCAGAGGGCGGAAGGAAAATTCTGCTCGGCGGCCTTTTGATACCAGCGAACCGCCTCGTCGATGTCCCGTTCGATTCCGTCGCCGTTTTCATAGCAGCAGCCCAGCAGCCGGATGGCACGGGGAAAATCCTGTTCGGCGGCTTTTTGCAGCCATTGTACCGCCTGCGCCTCATTCAGCGGCACCCCGTTTCCGTTGAGATAGCAGACGGCGAGATTGCACTGTGCCGCCGCATAGCCCAGCTCTGCCGCCCTTTCGTAATATTCACATGCCTTTGGCAGGTCAAGCTCGACCCC
>CAZVAV010000095.1:0-6942 GCA_964625135.1 uncultured Oscillospiraceae bacterium
CCCTACCATTGAAGAATTAGAAATTTTATGATATTATGTAGACAATATTTGGATAGATTGTTTCCGGTGCAGGATTGTTAGGGAGGGCAATCACACAGGGAAAATCTGCGGAAGAGGGGAGAAACGTAAGAGGCTTAATTCCTTCGCTTGGATGAACGGCTCCAATGAGTTTGAAGAGATCCAAATCCAAAAGAGGTCCGTGATTGTACTGTCACATCAAAAGATAGGAGAGTAGAAATAATGAAAAAGCTTACCGCAATTCTGCTGGTTATGTCCCTGATGCTGGCCTTAACTGCCTGTGGCGGCAGTTCTTCCACCGCGCCGGCAGCGCCGGCTGCTCCGGCGGCTCCGGCGGCGGGCTCAAGCGCCGCTCCGGCGGCTCCTGCCCCCGCCCCTGCCGGAAAGACCCAGATCTTTACGTTTGCCTCGGGTGATACCGGCGGCACCTTCTACCCGGTCGCCGCGGCGGTTGCCAAAACGATCAACGACAATGTCGCCGGCGTTAAGGTTAACGTCGAGGTCGCCAAGGGCTCTCCCGCCAACGCGATGAGCCTTCAGAGTGGCGAGGCCGATTTCGGCATGGTCAGCGGTGACGTGGCGTTTGACGCCTACAATGGCGCCGGATCGTTCGCCGATACCCCCTGCAAGGACCTGCGGGTTCTGGCTGCGGTTTATCCGAGCCTTTCCAACTGGATGGTGCTCGATGCTTCCGGAATTGAAACCGTTGACCAGCTGCTCGGCAAGCGCGTAGCGGTTGGCCCCGAGGCATCCACCTCTGAAATCGCTGCAATGCTTGGATTTGAGGTTGTCGGCATCAACCGCGAAAATACCAGCTGCGAAAACCTCGGCCTGGGTGATGGCGCGGATCAGGTTGGCGACGGCGTAATCGATGCGGCGCATGGCTTTGCCGGTATCCCGATCGGCGGACAGCTGAACCTTTCCAACACCAAGCCTGCCCATCTGCTTGCTTATACTGAGGAGCACCTCGATAAGATCATCGCGGCAAACGGTTCCTACTACAAGGCGATTATTCCCGCCGGAACCTACAACAATCAGACGGCTGATGTTCCCACCTTTGGCGTGAAAACCACCGTTTCGATCAGTGCGAACATGGATGAGAACCTCGCCTATGAGATGGCCAAGGCGATCCACACCCATATCGATGATCTGGTTGTTAGCCATGCCTCGATGAAGGCGATGCAGGACGACCCCAAGTTTATGTGCAACGATCTTCCCGCTCCGCTGCATCCCGGTGCGGAGAGATATTATAAGGAAGCTGGACTGATCGGCTAAAAAGTTCGTGTGCAATCGTGGTCTCTGTTAAAAACTATATTGTTTATACTTGGAGGACTGCCCGAAATATTCTTTTTCGGGCAGTCTCGCCAATCATAGCCCCAATTATGGAGTGAGGAGAAATTTTATGGCAAAAGAGAAAGCCATTAAGGAAATTGATATTACCAGTCTGGACAGCGAGCTGGCAGCTGCGAAAAAGCTGGAGGAGGGCAAGCACTCGCTATTTATCAAGGCAGCGAGTATCATTGCCTTTGCAATGACCCTTTTTCATATCTGGACCGGATTTCATGGACTTTACGGCTATACCATCCAGCGCGGCGTGCATATGGCATTTGCGCTTTCGATTCTGCTGCTCACCATGCCGCTCTCGGAGCATGTATTTAAGGACAAGTATCATGGAAATAAGGCGTTTCGGAGCTTCGGCCGCATCGTTGATATCGCAATGATCGTCCTCGCTTGGGCTTCGGTCTTTATGGCCCGTGTGGAGGTCATGCATATTTCCGAGCGAAAGGGTCAGACCACCTGGATGGCCACCTTTGCGGGCTGCTGCCTTTTCCTGATCATACTGGAATCGGCTCGCCGTGCGCTCGGCTACATCATGCCGATGCTTGCGCTGATTTTTATCGGCTATGCGCTGGCAGGCCCTTACCTGCCGCTGGCCATCGCGCATAAGGGCTACAATATGACCCGAATCTTCAAGTTTCTTGCGACCGATCTTGACGGCCTGTTCGGCACCACCATGTCGGTTTCGGCGACCGTTATCTTTATGTTCGTCATGTTTGGCGCTTTCCTTGAGAAATCGGGGTGCAGTACCTTTATCAACGATTTAGCGGTTTCGCTGACCGGAAAGATCCGCAGCGGCCCGGCTCTCTCGGCGGTTATCGCTTCCGGCCTGATGGGAACCATCAACGGCTCGGCGGTTGCCAACGTGGTGGGAACCGGCACCTTTACCATTCCGCTGATGAAGTCGCGCGGCTATAAGCCCGAATTCGCAGGCGGCGTCGAGGCGGTCGCTTCGACTGGCGGTCAGATTCTGCCGCCTGTTATGGGCTCCGGCGCTTTTTTGATGGTTGCGTTTACCAATGTTCCGTATATTCAGATTGTTATTGCGGCTGCGATGCCCGCCATCCTTTACTATCTTGGATGCGCTTTCGCTGTTGTTTCTCAGTCGGAGAAGGCTGATATCGAGTTGATTCCGGTCGATCAAATCCCGGACAAAAAGGAAGTGCTCAAAAGCGGCTGGATCTACCTGCTAATTATTGCAGCGCTGATCTACTGCCTGCTTGGTATCCAGCTTTCTCCGCTGCGCGCCGCCCTTTATGCGACGGTCAGCGTGCCGATTGTCATGCTTTTTGATAAGAAAAAGCGCTTTACCCTTCGTGACATTGCCCCCTCGATGGTGAAGTCGGGCTTCAGCTCGATCTCGATTGTCGTTGGATGCGCCTGCGCCGGTATTATCGTTGCGATGGTGTCGCTCACCGGCATTGGCGTTGTCTTTGGCGATTTCATGATCTCGGCAGCCGGCGGCAAGCTTTTCCCGGCGCTGATCTTCACGGCGATGGCCTGCGTTATCCTTGGAATGGGTCTTCCCACCACTGCGGCGTATGTCATCGCGGCGTCGATTCTTGCGCCCGCGCTGGTCAAGCTGGGATTGCCCCTCCTGACCGCACATCTCTTTGTCTTCTATTTTGCTTGCCTCTCGGCGATTACCCCGCCGGTTGCGCTGGCCGCCTATGCCGGTGCGGGCATCGCCAAGTGCAGTCCGATGTGGACGGCGGTCGAGGCCTGTAAGGTTGGCTTTGCTGGATTTATCGTTCCGTTCATTTTCTGCTATAATCCAGCCATGATGTTGCAGGGTAGCCTGATTGAGGTGATCAGTGTCGCGATATCGGCGCTCTTCGGAGTAGCCGGAATGTCGATGGGCTTCCAGGGCTGGTACTTCGGCCATCTGAACCCGCTTGAGCAGATCATTGTGCTCGGCGCGGGACTCGGGATGGTAATTCCGGGGACACTGACCGATGTGGTTGGTGTCGCCATTCTGGTGGCTATGTTCTTCTATATGAAGAAGAAGCAGAAGGCTGCGGCAATTTAAGTAAAACCTGCTGTTTCTGCAAATCCCCTTTCGTGTAAAGCGAAGGGGGATATTTATTTGCAATCATTCGGTCTATTTTAGGTCTGAAGCTTCATATCGAGTGATAATCGATTTCCTTTTTTCGTTGAACCGCAGCAGGCATAACAACAAGTTAAGAAAGCGCTAAAATAGGTTTGATTTGTCTATATTACCTTATAACTTGATTGATGTTGAATTAATTGTGTGTTAGTATATATGAAAATAGAATGAATTTCCTTTATATGGTTACTGCAAGGAGGGGCGAACACCGGCAAAGGAAATTTGGCAGGAAAGGGGAGAGAGGCGGTAAAGCCATTTTTGAAATGTATTCTCGGGTCGATGTCAGAAGCTTATTTACAAGGTGCAGATGTAATTAAAAAGTAGGAGTAAAAACCATGAAAAAGATAATTGCAGCTCTGTTGGCATCTTCGTTGTTACTGGCTACGACTGCCTGTGGCGGCAGTTCCACCGCGCCGTCGAATACAAGCTCGGGCGAAAGCCCTGCGGCTCCTTCGGGGAAAACTCAGATTCTTACGTTTGCCTCGGGTGATACGGGCGGTACCTTTTACCCGGTTGCGGCGACGGTTGCGAAAACCATCAACGACAATGTTGCCGGGGTTAAGATCAACGTCGAGGTAGCCAAGGGTTCTCCCGCCAATGCAATGAGCTTGCAGAACGGCGAGGCGGATTTCGGCATGGTCAGCGGGGACGTTGCGTTTGACGCGTATCATGGCGCCAGCTCCTTTGCCGATACACCCTGCCCCGATCTTCGGATTCTTGCGGCGGTCTATCCAAGCCTTTCCAACTGGATGGCGCTCGATACCTCCGGGATTGAAACGGTTGATCAGCTGCTTGGCAAGCGCGTGGCGGTGGGCCCCGAATCCTCTACCACAGAAATTGCCGCGCTTTTGGCCTTTGAAGTGGTTGGCATTAACCGTGAAAACACCAGCATCGAAAACCTTGGCCTCGGCGATGCCGCGGATCAGGTCGGCGACGGTGTCATTGATGCCGCGCATGGGTTTGCCGGTATTCCGATCGGTGGACAGCTGAATCTTTCCAACACCAAGCCTTCCCACTTGCTTGCCTACACCGAGGAGCATCTTGATAAAATTATCGCGGCAAACGGTTCCTATTACAAGGCGATGGTTCCTGCGGGTACCTATAACAACCAGGCGGCCGACGTCCCCACCTTTGGCGTAAAGACCACCGTGGCAATCAATGCCGGCATGGATGAGAATCTCGTCTATGAGATGGCCAAGGCGCTGCATACCCATATCGACGATCTGGTGGTGGGCCACGCTTCGATGAAGTCAATTCAGGATGACCCCAAATTTATGTGCAATGAGCTTCCTGCTCCGCTGCATCCCGGTGCGGAGAGATATTATAAGGAAGTCGGACTGATCGCATAAAATCTCCGCCAAAAATCGATGGTTCGATATGATCTTAAGGTCTTCCCTTAGAAACCATAGAACAATTGATGAGGAGAAAAGTTATGGCTAAAGAGAAAGCTGTCAAGGAAATTGATGTTTCCAGCTTGGATAGTGAGCTGGCGGCTGCCAAAAAGCTAGAGGAGGGCAAGCATTCGCCGTTTATCAAGGCGGCGAGCATCATTGCCTTTGGAATGACATTTTTCCATATTTGGACCGGCTTCCACGGACTTTACGGCTACACCATCCAGCGCGGCGTACATATGGCGTTTGCACTTTCAATTCTCCTGCTTACGATGCCGCTCTCAGAGTATATTATGAAGGGCAAATTTAACGGCAATCAAGGCTTTCGTACCTTCGGGCGTATCGTGGACATTGCGATGATTGTAATCGTTTGGGCTTCGGTCTTTATGTCCCGCTGGGAGGTCATGCATATCTCGGAGCGAAAGGGTCAGACCACCTGGATGGCTACCGTGGCAGGCTGCTGTCTCTTTCTGATCATTCTGGAATCGGCTCGTCGGGCACTTGGCTATATCATGCCGATTCTCGCGCTGATTTTCGTCGCCTATGCGCTGGCCGGACCCTATCTGCCGCTGGCCATCGCCCACAGGGGCTATAATCTCACCCGAATTTTCAAGTTTCTTGCGACCGATCTCGACGGCCTGTTCGGTACCACCATGTCGGTTTCGGCAACCGTTATCTTCATGTTCGTGATGTTTGGCGCTTTCCTTGAGTCCTCCGGGTGCAGTAGCTTCATCAACGATATTGCAATTTCGCTCACCGGAAAGATTAAGAGCGGCCCGGCACTTTCGGCGGTTATCGCCTCCGGCCTGATGGGAACCATCAACGGCTCGGCGGTGGCCAACGTGGTTGGCACCGGCACCTTCACCATCCCGCTGATGAAGTCGCGCGGCTATAAGCCTGAATTTGCGGGCGGCGTTGAGGCGGTTGCTTCGACCGGCGGTCAGATTCTTCCGCCCGTTATGGGCTCCGGCGCTTTCTTGATGGTTGCTTTTACCAATGTCCCTTATGTGGAGATCGTTATTGCGGCCGCAATGCCCGCGATCCTGTATTATTTTGGATGCGCCTTTGCGGTCATTGCCCAATCGGAGCGAGCCAACGTCGAGCTGATTCCCGTTGAGCAGATTCCCAAGACCAGGGCAGTGCTCAAGAGCGGCTGGATCTACCTGCTGATCATTGCCGTTTTGATTTATTGCTTGCTCGGGATTATGCTTTCTCCGCTGCGCGCCGCTCTTTATGCGACGGTCAGCGTACCGATTGTGATGTTTTTTGACAAGCAGAAACGCTTTACCCTCAAGGACATTGTTCCTTCGATGATTAAGTCCGGTTTTAGCTCCATTACGATCGTCGTAGGCTGCGCCTGCGCGGGTATTATCGTTGCGATGGTGTCCCTTACCGGAATCGGCGTGGTCTTTGGTGATATGATGATTGGCGCTGCGGGTGGACGGCTTTTCCCGGCACTTATTTTTACCGCGATGGCCTGCATCATCCTTGGCATGGGACTTCCCACTACTGCGGCCTATGTCATTGCGGCATCGATTCTCGCCCCCGCACTGGTTAAGCTTGGCTTGCCGCTTCTGACCGCGCATCTCTTCGTCTTCTACTTTGCTTGCCTCTCGGCGATTACCCCGCCGGTTGCGCTGGCCGCCTATGCCGGTGCGGGCATCGCCAAGTGCAGTCCGATGTCGACCGCGGTGGAAGCCTGCAAAATCGGTTTTGCCGGATTTATCGTTCCGTTTATCTTCTGCTATAACTCTGCGATGATGCTTCAAGGCAGCCTGACCGAGATCATCAGCGTCGCAGTTTCGGCGCTTTTCGGAGTGGCTGGCATGTCGATGGGCTTCCAGGGCTGGTACTTTGGGCGTTTGAATCCGGTCGAGCGGATCATCGTGCTGGGCGCGGGCTTGGGGATGGTGAAGCCCGGTATTTACAGCGATCTGGCCGGTGTTGTGATTCTCATCATCATGTTCTTCTACATGAAGAACAAGCAAAGGGTCGCCGCACGGTAAAATGCGCAAACAAAAATCCCCTTCCAACTGGACTATACCCCGAAAAACGGACAGTGAAAAAAAGCACCTCCTGCTGTAGAAT
>CAZVAV010000096.1:0-1880 GCA_964625135.1 uncultured Oscillospiraceae bacterium
GACGGGGCGTTTCTTGACCGGGTTTTTACCGAGCATCCCATCGACGGCGTGATCAACTTTGCCGCCTATTCGCTGGTCGGGGAGAGCTGTATCGAGCCGCTTAAATACTACGAGAACAACCTGACCGGCGCAATCTCGATGCTGGGCGCGATGCGCCGCCATCACGTGGATAAGATTGTGTTTTCCTCGACCGCCGCGACCTACGGGGAGCCGGAGCGCCAGCCGATCGACGAGCTCGACCGCACCTGCCCCACCAACCCCTACGGGGAAACCAAGCTTTCGATCGAGAAGATGCTGCACTGGTGCGATGAGGCCTACGGCATTAAATCTGCGGCGCTGCGTTACTTTAACGCCGCCGGAGCGAACAACGGTGCGGGCATTGGGGAGGATCACCACCCCGAAAGTCACCTGATTCCCATTGTGCTACAGGTCGCGCTGGGCAAGCGGGAGCAGATCGGTATCTTTGGCGACGACTATCCCACCCGGGACGGCACCTGCGTCCGGGATTATATCGACGTGCGAGATCTTGCCGCCGCCCATCTGCTCGCGCTCGAGTACCTCGACCGTGAGAAAACGAGCGGGGTCTTTAACCTCGGCAATGGCAGCGGCTTCTCGGTGCTTGAGATCATCGAGGCCGCCCGCAGGGTCACCGGACATCCGATTCCCGCCAAGGTTGCCCCACGCCGCGCGGGCGACCCCTCGACGCTGATTGCGTCGAATCGCCGCGCGGTTGAACTGCTCGGCTGGAAGCCGCAGCACAGCGGACTCGACGACATCATCGGCAGCGCGTGGGCGTGGCACCAAGGCCATCCCGACGGCTACGCCGAATAGGGGGGGGCCGGATGGGACGCGTCACCTCCTTCGGGGAGCTGAACGGCGCTTCGGTTCCACTGGTTTCCCTCTCGGGGCCGGATGGCATCGCGCTTGAGGCGATCGGCTACGGAGCCGCGCTGCGCGGCCTGACCGTGCCCGACCGAAACGGCAGACCGGTCAACGTCTGCCTCGGCTACGATACGCTGGCCGAATACCAAACCAGCGACGGCTGCCTTGGGGCGACGGTGGGGCGCTGTGCCAACCGAATTGCCAAAGCCTCGTTTTCGATCGACAAAGAGCGTTTTTTCCTCGACGCCAACGAGGGAGAGAATACGCTGCACAGCGGGGCGGCGGGCTTTCATCATCGGGTGTGGGAGGTTGTTGCCCTGACCGAGCGCTCGGTCACCTTCGGGCTCTGCTCCCCCCATCTTGACGGCGGCTTTCCCGGAAATCTTCAGGTGCGGGTGACCTACACCCTTGGCGAAGGCCCGGCGCTGGCGATTCTTTATGAGGCGCTCTGCGACCGGGATACGGTGGTAAACCTCACCAATCACAGCTATTGGAACCTTTCCGGAGCGGGCAGCGGCTCGGCGCTGGATCATCTGCTGACCCTTTCTGCCGAGCAGTATACCCCCGCTGACTTGAACAGCATTCCCACCGGCGCGCTGCGCCCTGTGGCGGATACGCCGCTCGACTTCACCCGCCCGACCGTCATCGGCGAACGCGTGGAGCATCCCGTGCTGGCGGCTCCGCGCGGCTACGATCACAATTACGCGCTTGCCGGGACGGGGCTGCGCCGAGCCGCCCTGCTCGAGAGCGCGAAAACCGGCATCCGCATGGCGCTCTGGACAACGCTGCCGGGCGTGCAGCTCTACACCGCCAACTACCTGACTGAGCGGCGGGGCAGGGAGGGGGCGCACTACCGCGAGCGGGACGGAATCTGCCTGGAGACGCAGTTTTTCCCCGACGCGGTGCATCATCCGGACTTTCCCTCGCCGATTTTGCCCGCGGGAAAGCAGATGAGCCATCGCAGCGAATATCGTTTTGGGTAAGCGAAAGGGACGACC
>CAZVAV010000096.1:1890-6935 GCA_964625135.1 uncultured Oscillospiraceae bacterium
GACGACCCGCGCGGGTCGTCCCTTTGTTTACCTTGTTGCATCTCGGTTGGCGTTGTGGTACTGTATAAAACGACAAAAAATTGCTGTTTGGCAAAACGCGGGGAAAGGGAAGGTTCTGACAGGTATGATCGTTTTCATTTTTATTGTCTGCTTCGCGGCATCGGTTGTGGGGGCCATCTGCGGCATCGGCGGCGGCGTCATCATGAAGCCGGTGCTCGACGCGTTTGGCTTTGCCGGTGTTTCGACCATCAGCTTTTTATCCGGCTGCACCGTTTTGACGATGGCGGGCTATTCGATCGGAAAATCGGCGATGGCGGGAGAAAGCGAGATCGATTTTCGCTTGGCCACGCCGCTTGCCCTCGGCTCCGCCGTCGGCGGGGTGCTCGGCAAGCAGCTTTTTACCGCGGTCGGGAGAGCCTTTGCCAACCCCGAGCTTGTCGGCGCGGTGCAATCGGTCGCGCTGGCCGCCGTGACGCTGGGTGCGCTGCTCTACACGGTGAATAAGCGCAGCATTCGTCCGCACCGGCTGACGGGGGTCGCGCCCGTCTCGTCGATCGGGCTGGTGCTCGGCATCCTTTCGAGCTTTTTGGGAATCGGCGGCGGCCCGATCAATCTGCCGGTGCTCCACTACTTCTTCTCGATGGATACCAAAATCGCCGCCCAAAATTCGCTTTACACGATCCTGTTTTCTCAGGCGGCCAGCCTCGCGGCCACGCTGCTCACCAAAACAACGCCGCCGTTTCAGCCTTCGTGGCTGGTGGTGATGGTGCTGGGTGGCTTGTTCGGCGGCATGGCCGGGCGAAGGCTTAACCGCCGACTGAGCGGGGAGCAGGTCACCCGGCTCTTTATCGGACTGATGCTGGTCATCGTCGGCATCTGCATCTACAACGCCGTGCGGTTCGCCGGCTGATTCTGTCCGCGTCAGGCGGCGCTGTAAACCGGAAGGATGCGGCGCCGCCTTGTTGTTTCTCTCTGTTTGTGCGCATATCAACGCTGAAAAGCGGCAAGGCTGTTTTTATCAGCTCCGCCCATCCGAAACCGGGCGGAATGCCAAAAGGAGAGGCATTTATGGAAATCAGCTTTGATCTGCTTCAAACCACAGCCATCGGCGCGGCGGTGGTTTTTCTGGGGATTTGGATGCGCCGCAGAATCCCGCTGCTTGAGCGGTACTGCATTCCGGGGCCGGTGGTCGCCGGACTGCTGGTCAGCCTTGTTTTTCTGCTGCTGCGGCTGCTGCTGGGGCTGCAAATTGTCTGGACGCTGCAGCTCAAGGATCTCTTCATGAACCTGTTTTTCACCTGCGTCGGCTTTGGCGCGAGCGCCCGCCTGCTCAAAATGGGGGGCGCAAGGGTTTTAATCGGCATCGCCGCCTCGATCTGCGGTCTGGTGGTGCTGCAAAATATTCTGGGGGTTTCGCTGGCCATGGGGCTTGGGATGCATCCGCTCAACGGCATGATGTGCAGCTCGGTCTCGACCGCGGGCGGGGTAGGCACCTCGGCGGCGTTCGGCCCGGTGTTTGAGGCCTACGGCGCGCCGGACAGCACGGTCATCGGCGTAACCGCCGGAACCTTCGGCATGATCTTCGCCAGTCTGATCGGTGGGCCGGTCGCGCGCGGCATGATCAAAAAGCGAAAGCTCAAGCCCTCTGCGGATGCACTCTCGGAGGAGGAAAAGACGCCCCCGCTGCTCTCGAACGGTAGGATGCTGCAAAGCTGGTGCCTCATTTTTGTCATTGCGGGAATCGGCAGCTATCTCTCGTTTGCGCTGCAAAAAATCCCGATGATCGAGATGCCCTATTTTATCGGCTGCATCTTCTCGGGCGTCATCTTCCGCAACCTGATGGAGGCAACCGGCATTCCCTTTCACGAGCCGGAGATTGAATCGATCAGCGACACCAGCCTCGATCTCTTTCTGGCGCTGGCGCTGATGACCATCGACCTGACCCGGCTGCTCGATTCGGCGCTGGCGATGGTGGTCATCCTCGCGGGGCAGATTCTGCTGATCGTCGGCTGGTCGCATTTCTGCCTGCGGTTTTTGTTCAGCAATAACTACGACGGTGCGATTATGGTTGCAGGGCTGATCGGAACCGGCCTTGGCTCAGGCTCGAACGCGGTCGCCAACGAACGGGCGGTCATGCAGCAGTTTGGCCCCTCGCGGATTGCGTGGATTGTCTTTCCGGCATGGTCGGTCATTGTGGTGGATATCTTTAACCCCATCTTTATTTCACTGACCGCGCCGATTGTCGCGCAGTGGAGATAGCCGCGATTTTTGTCGAATCGTAATGCGGATCAGCCCCATTTGTGGTATCATAAAAGGCATCACAGGGCAGATACTCGACAGGGACGGGTTTTGAGCCCGGTACTGCAAATGGGAGGCGCCAGATGAATCAGAATGATGCGGAAAAAATTGTGGTATTCTCCACGACTCCCGGCCTGACCCAGCGGTGCAGGGCGGTTTTTTCAAAGCGTGGCTATGATCGGACAGCGATTTATGAGCTGACAACGGTGCAGGCGCTTGAGCAGGCAGAGCATTGTATCCGGGCGGGAATCCGCGTCATCATCTGCCGGGGAGGACCCGCGGATTACCTGCGGCGGCACCTCGAAATTCCGATTGTCGATGTGCGCCACAGCTTTTTAAGCGTCTTTCTCACGATGCGAAAGCTGAAGGGGCACTATGAGCGAGCCGCCCTGATCGGCTACGGGCGCATCTGTGAGACGGGTCGACGGTACAACAGCTATCTCCAATGTGATAGCCTTAGAATCTATCAGGTGGACTCCGACGACCAGCTGGAAAAGAGTCTCGAGCAGGCGCTTCTGAACGGTGCGCAGATCATCATCGGCGGCTATCAGGTGCAGTCGCTCTGCCTCGACAGGGAGATCCCCTACTGCTCGATCGAGCCGGATGATTCCGAGGTGGATCAGGCGCTCGACGAAGCGCTTTACAGCCTTCGGATCGAGGAGGAGCGCTCCCAGCAGCTAGGAGTGCTCTCGACCGTTTTCAACAGCGTTGGGGAGGGGATTGTCTGCATCGACCGGGACGGGAAAATTTTGCAGATTAACCGCGTCGCCCGCTCGCTTCTACACTGCGAGGTCGGCGCGCTGCTGACAGATCTGATCCCCGGGAATCGAATTTTGCAGACCGCGCAGAGCGGGGAGGATTTTTTCGGCGAGACCCTTTCAGTGCGGGGCAACTCCCTCATCTGTGCCTGTCAGGCAATCCGCCTTCAGGGAAGAGCCGCCGGCGCGGTGCTGACCCTTCAGGAGGAAAACACCATCCGCTCGCTTGACAGCCGCATCCGAAAGCGAGAGCTTGGGCGGGGGCATATCGCCAAAAAAGATTTTGGCGATATCATCGGGGAGTCCCCGGCTTTGGTTGAAGCAAAAAAAGTCGCACAGCGCTATGCCCGTTCGGGCAGCACCGTGCTGATCACCGGGGAAACCGGAACCGGCAAGGAGCTGTTTGCGCAGGGTATCCATAATTACAGCGACCGCAGGCACGAGCCGTTTGTCGCGATTAACTGTGCCGCACTGCCCCAGAACATCCTTGAAAGCGAGCTGTTCGGCTATGTCCGAGGCGCGTTCACCGGCGCGAACAACGAGGGAAAGGCCGGTATCTTTGAACTGGCGCACAAGGGCACCGTGTTTCTCGATGAGATCAGCGAGATGTCCACCGATGTACAGGTAAAGCTGCTGCGGGTGCTGCAGGAAAAGGAGGTCACCCGCATTGGGGACGACAAGGTGGTTCCCATCGACGTGCGGATTCTGGCCGCCTGCAACAAGGATCTGCCGCGCGAGGTTGCCGAGGGGCGTTTTCGCGAGGATCTTTACTACCGGGTCTGCGTGCTGGAGCTGCAAATTCCTCCGCTGCGCGGGCGCGCCGGGGATATTCCGGTGCTGGTGCGTCACTTTATGCGCGGAAGAAAAGCGCTGACCACCCGCGCCGAGGAGCTGATGTCACAGTACCCATGGCCGGGCAACATCCGCCAGCTTTCAAACGTCACCGAACGGCTCGATGTTTTGTGCGACAACGACCTCATCACAGAGGAAGAGGTGCGTCAGGTGCTTCGCGCCATGCCGCGGCTGCCGCAGTCTACATGCAACGACGCGGCGGACAACCCCGCTTCCCTTAATGAGATGGAGGAGCGCATGATCCGCGAGGCGATGCGGCAGGCGGGGGGGAACCGCGAGCAGGCGGCGCGGGCGCTGGGCATGAGTAAAACCACCCTTTGGCGAAGAATTCAACAGCTGGGGCTGTAATATCATAAAATTACGACAAAATCCGCCCAGAGTAGCAAGCGGCGCGTGCGCACGCAGCTAAGCTGGACGGATTTTTAATTCAATATGAAATTCATTTTTCAAATTGAATTAAAAGAATACCGACTGTGCTTGACGATTTCGTACATGCAGCATTAAAGTTATGCGAATTTTACAAAATAGTCCTTGGGTATTTGGTTAAAAAATCTTTTTTCAATCAAGCTCCGCGATTGGCACGCCATTTGCAATGAATAGTAGGCGAACCAACCAGAGAAGATCGCTTCCGGCCGGGGCGCTCTTTGAGCAAAAGGAGATTTTAACAAGGATGAAAATTGGATTTATTGGATTTGGAGAAGCGGCCTTCTGCATCTGCAGCGGACTTTGGGAGCAGGGGATGCAGGGAATCGTGGCATATGATGCGTTGGCCAAACACGAGACGATGGGAACGCTGGTACATAACCGCGCAAATGAGGCGCGTGTATCCCTCTGTGCGTCGGCCGCCGAGGTCGCGCGGTCGGTGGATATCCTTTTCGCCGCCGTCCCCTCGAGCTATACCGTCGACGTATGCAAATCGGCGTTGCCCTCATTGCGGGCTGGACAGCTCTACGTCGACGTGAGCGCCTCCACCCCTGCGGCCAAAAAGCAGATTTGGGCGCTTCTGGAAAACACCGGCGTGTTGTTTGTAGACGCGGCAATGCTCGGTTCCCTGCCACAGGATCGGCACCGTGTGCCGATGACCGCTTCAGGCAATGGGGCGCAGGCCTTTTACAACGCGATGACCCCCTCTGGGAT
>CAZVAV010000097.1:0-6926 GCA_964625135.1 uncultured Oscillospiraceae bacterium
CTTGCCCACGCCGGGCTCGCCGATGAGGCAGGGGTTATTCTTCTGGCGGCGGTTTAGGATCTGCATAACCCGGTAGATCTCCCGATCCCGGCCAACGATGCGGTCGAGAACGCCCTTTGCCGCCTTTTCGGTGAGATCCTCGCAGTACTGCTCAAGAAATTTGCGCTTCTTGCCGCGCTCGCCGCGAGGGGGTCTTCCGGGGCGCTCTCTGCGCTCCTCGGACGGAAGCTCGACAAGCGCGGTCTGCTCCTCGGCTTCCTCGCCCGATTCCTCCTCCCGCGGGATCACGGCGGAGGTCATAAAGTTTTGCAAAAAACCGGGCAGCGGCATCGCGCCGCCCGGTTCAAACGCGCCGCCCTCCGCGCCAAACAGCTCGGACATCTGCCCCGAGATCGTCTCGAGATCCTCTTCGGAAATGCCGAGCTTGTCAATCATCTCCTGCACCTGAGGAATCCCGAGCTCCCGGGCGCATTGCAGGCAGTATCCCTCGTTGACCGGCTGACCATTTTCAATTTTGCTGACGAAAATCATCGCCATCCGCTGCTTGCAGCGGCTACATAACATATTCATTTAAACCACCCCGGCTTTGCTTTCGTTAATTGATTGCAATACTATTTTAGTGAAGTTTAGTATAACACAGGGTTGTGAACCCTTTGTGAATCTTTTTCATATTCCGTGCGCCCACGGCCCCGCCAGATAAAACCAGCGGAACAGATAGGTTCGCTCGATCTGCTCGTTGGAAAGGATGCCGATTCCGTCGCTGGTGGCCGATACGACGAACCAGAGCAGCGACGCGAAGACAAAAACGTAGAGCAGCCCCTGTGCCGCCCCGAGAAAGCCGCCGAGAAGCTCGTTGAGCGAGCCGATCACCGGCACAAAATTGACCGATTTAAGCAGTCCCGCGATGGTATTGACCAAAAGAATCAGCACGGTGAAGAGGACGGAAAAGACCAGAACCCGCACCAATGCAACAGCCATCGGGCCGACGATGGTGTCGGTAACGGCAACACTCAGGGACACCGCGTCGGAGGCCTGTACCGCGCGGTACCACTCCTCGGCCGAGGTGCCGATTGCCCCCGCAAGGGCCTGCGAAAGCGCGGGCGGCAGCTCGGCGAGCAGTCCCTGGAGCCCCGCGAGAAACGCTTCGATCCCGTTTTGCGAAAGCTCGCCGACATGCTCGGCAACAACCCCGAGCAGCGAATCGCGCAGGTAGCGCTCAAAGAGCATCCGGGCGATGGGGGCGCTGTAAATCAGTGAAAAAAGCAGTGCCCCGATCGATCCGACCAAGCGGGTGACAGCGTGCAGAAACCCCTTTCGATAAGAGGAGGCAGCGAAGGTCAGGACGATTGCTACCGTTAGAATATCCCAAATGATCCACATGATGATTCCTCCTTTGCGAGGACGCGATCAACAAAATTTGCGTGCTACCGAATGGCGACCCGGTCAAGACGATCCAGCGTTGCATAGTAGAGCTGGTTGCCCACAATAGTACAGAGCACCGCGTCGGGGGTTTCGGTGCTGCCCGCTCGTTTGAGCGAGCTGTCGTACCGCAGCACCCGTTCCCCGGTGTAGGCAAGCGCCTCGTCCCCGTAAAAATGCAGGCTTAAAATCTCCCGGTCGCAGGTGCCAGAGGCGGTCTGGCGCACCTCCGCGTCGAGGCGCACAAGGTCGAGACTATGGGTGGAATCGTAGTTGCCGACGGCCAGCAGCACGCCGTGTTCCTCGTCGAGGGAGAAGGCCGCGAGCGGCTTCTCCTCATAGGAATAGGTGCCGCGCCGGCTCCCATTTGCTGCAATGCCGTGCACCCCCCGATCGGTTACCACGATGGCGCTGCCATTCTCCCGCAGAACCATCGCAAGCAGCAGCTCGTCCGAAAGGGAAACCTCGCAGCGCGCCTTGGCCGTTTCATTTGTGATATCAAAAAGAGAAAAGCAGGAGGAAAGCACCCCGCCGGAAAATTCAACGCCCCCCACCGCAAGCCGGGTTCCCTCGTCGCTCAGCGCGAGCGAATGGATGATTCGTCCCGAGGACATCCAGACAAAGCACTCCTGAAAGGAGGAGTCGTAGACGGTGACCTGCGCCTGATCTCCGACCGCTGTCGTCGAAACGGCGATTGCCCCGTTGGGAGCCAGCGCCGCCGCATAGATCGGGCGGTCGAATTTCTGATAGAAGAGGATCGTCTCTCCCGAGCGCAGCCAAAGCTCATAGCCGCCCCGCAGGTAGGTCAGCAGATAACGGCCGGCGCTGACCGCAATGGCGTTCTTGCCCGCCATTCGTTGCTGAATCACGCAATTCCCAGCGGTATTATAGATATCCAAACTACTTTCGGTAATTAAAACAGCCCGTTTCCCCGTCGTCGTAAGCTGGAGTGGCTGCGATTCAATCTGAACCGGATAGCCGGTATTGTCGACGATCGAGGCGGCAAAGTCGGAGAGAAGTACCCCAAAGCCCTGTGAGGCAATCTCAAACCGCATCGCGTAAAGAAAAACGCCCACTACGGTGAGCAGCGTCACGGTAAAAAGCCGCTTGGCCGTCTTGCGGCGGGCATGCTTTTTCCGCTCCTTTTCAAATTCCGTTGCTCTGGCCAGCTTCGATCACCTCCATTCGGCACAATTTGGCGAAATTATTGTGAATCGTAAAAAACCTTTTCCAGCATCAAACCCCGCGCGGGAGCGGTCATTCCCGCCATAGCACGATCACGGCTCGCAAGGATCGCGGGGATGCTCCCCTGAGGGATGCTGCCCCGCCCGATCTCCAGCAGGGTACCGGCCATGATCCGTACCATGTTGTAGAGAAAGCCGTCGCCCGATACAGCCAGCTCGACGAGGTTTTGATTGCGGGACACCGAGCAGGAGAAAACGGTGCGAACCGTGTCCTCCACATCGCTTCCCGCGTTGCGAAGGGCAGAAAAATCGTAGGTTCCCACAAAATCCTTCGCCTCCCGGTCGAGCAGCGAAGCATCGATTGGGTACGGCCAGTGCAGCGCCAGCCCCTCCCAGAAGGGGTCGCGAATCGGATCGTTGAGAATCCGGTAGCGGTACCGCTTTCCGGTACAGGAGTACCGAGCGTGGAAGTCGTCCGGCACCTCCCGGCAGGAAAGCGCGGCAATCGTGGCGGGAAGCTTGGTATTGAGAGCCAAAACCAGCCGCTCGCAGGGGATGGCGTTGGCAATGCGAAACGAAACGCAATATTCGGCGGCGCTCACCCCCGAGTCGGTGCGGGAGCAGCCCTTCACCTCCGGGCGCTCGCGAAACAGCGCTCCGAGCGCATCTTGAAAGGCGGCCATCACGGTGGGGGCGTTTTTCTGCACCTGCCAGCCACAGAAGGCTCGGCCGTCGAATCGAATGGTCACGAGCAGATTTCGCATAGGGCGCCCCCTTTCTTTTCATCCAGCTTAATACATTGACGGGAAAATGCGGTTGAGAAGCAGCACCAGCACCAGCAGGACAACCAGCAGCAGCAGCGCGACCGAATCGCGCGGGGCATAGCACAGCTGCTTCATCCGGGTTCTGCCCTCATCGCCGTGATAACAGCGGCACTCCATCGCCAGCGCCAGCTCATCGGCGCGGCGAAACGACGAGACGAACAGCGGGATCAAAATCGGAATCAGCGCCTTTGCCCGGTGGATGATGCCGCCTGAGTCCATGTCGGCTCCCCTCGCCTTCTGCGCCGACATAATCTTGTCGGTCTCCTCAATCAGGGTGGGAATAAAGCGCAGCGCGATGGTCATCATCATCGCCAGCTCATGCACCGGCAGCCGCAATTTTTTGAGCGGCGCCAAAAGCTGCTCAATCGCGTCGGTCAGGGCGATGGGCGAGGTGGTGTAGGTCAGAAGCGAGCTGCCCGCGATCAGGCAGATAATCCGCGTGACCATCAGCACCGCGAGGACGATTCCCTCCCACGTAATCTTGAGAAAGCCGAGCCGGACAAGCTCTTGACCCTCTACAAAGAGCATATTGAGCACAGCGGTGAAAATGATAATCGGCAGCACCGGCTTCATGCTTTTTCGCACCATCGAAAGCGGAATATGAGAGAGCAGATAGCCCGCGATCGAAAAAGCGGCCGAGGCGAGCAGCCCCCACAGGTTGTCCGCCACAAAGAGGGCGACGATATAGAGCATGGTCAGGATGATCTTCATCCGAGGATCCAAGCGGTGAACCGCCGAGGCTCCGGGGAAATACTGTCCGATGGTGATGTCCTTAAGCATCGAGCGTCCCCCCTTTTCCGAGGACACGCAGCAGCTCCTGCCGCGCCGCCTCGACGGTGTAAATGTGAGGGCTCAGGGCAAAGCCACGTGCACGCAGCGCGGCAAAAATTTTGGTGATCTGCGGAACCGCCAGCCCCATCTCAACCAGCTCGTCGGTGCGGGAGAAAACCTCATCGACGGTGCCGAAGGCGATCAGACGCGCGTCGTTGAGCACCATAACATGCCGGGCATACTGCGCCACGTCCTCCATGCTGTGAGAGACCAGCAGAATGGTGCTGCCGGTCTTTTGATGGTAATGGGCAATCTCGTGAAAAATTTGGTCGCGCCCCTTGGGATCAAGCCCTGCGGTGGGCTCGTCGAGAACCAGCACCCGGGGACGCATCGCGAGCACCCCCGCGATGGCCACCCGGCGCTTCTGTCCGCCCGAAAGCTCAAACGGAGATTTCTGCATCACGTCGGGGGTCAGCCCCACAAAGCCGGCGGCCTCGTTGACCCGGTCGGCAATTTCCGCCTGGGACAGCCCCATGTTGGAGGGGCCAAAGGCGATGTCCCGCTCGACCGTCTCTTCAAAGAGCTGATATTCGGGGTATTGGAACACCAGTCCCACCTGAAAGCGAACCTCACGAATTTTTTTCGGCTCCTGCCAGATGTCCTGCCCATAGAGCAACACCTGCCCCGAGGTGGGGCGCAGCAGCCCGTTGAGGTGCTGGATCAAGGTCGATTTGCCCGAGCCGGTGTGCCCGATCACCCCGACAAAATCCCCCTCCTCAATCCGAAACGAAATATGATCGATGGCTGCCTTCTCGAACGGGGTTCCCGCCGAATAGAGGTAGCTGATCTCCTTGGCTTCAATCGCCGTCATGCCCTGTCCCCTCCCTTCCCGGAGGCCGCGAGCAGGCCGGAGAGCGCATTCACGCATTCCTCGTCGGTGATGATATCGTCGGGAAGATTGATTCAGCTGCGGCGCAGCTCGTGGATGATCTCGGTGGCCTGCGGTACGTCGAGCCCGACCTTTTTAAGAAGCGAAACATGCGAAAAGACCTGCTTGGGCGGCGCGTCGAGCAGGATTTTTCCGTCGTCCATCACCACCACCCGGGAGCAGGCGGCAGCCTCGTCCATAAAGTGGGTGATGAGCAGCACCGTCACCCCAAACTCGCGGTTGAGGTTGAGCACCGTTTCGAGCACCTCGGCTCGTCCGCGCGGGTCAAGCATTGCGGTTGGCTCGTCGAGGATGATAATCTTGGGCATCATCGCGATAATGCCCGCGATGGCGACCCGCTGCTTTTGCCCGCCCGAAAGCTGATGCGGTGCATGCAGGCGAAATTCGTACATCCCCACATCCCGAAGCGCCTCGTCGACCCGGATGCGGATTTCATCCGGCGGCACCCCAAGGTTTTCAAGCCCAAAGGCCACGTCCTCCTCGACGATGGTGGCGACAATCTGGTTATCGGGATTCTGAAACACCATCCCCGCGCGGCCGCGCAGCTCCAAAAGCCTGTCCTCGTCGGCGGTGTTGATGCCATCGACATAGCAGACTCCGCCCTGCGGCAGCAGGATGGCGTTAAAATGCTTTGCCAGCGTGGATTTGCCCGAGCCGTTATGCCCGAGCACCGCGACCAGCTCCCCTGCGCCCACATTGAGGGACACGTGATCAAGCGCCAGCTCGGTGTCGCCCGGATAGCTAAATACCAAATCCTGAGCACTGATACTATTTTTCATGTTGCACGATCCTTTATTACGATGGTGCTCCCCGCCGTTTACCTGTTTTCCCAGATGGCGGTGGAGCCCTGCGGAAGGATAAGCCCGTTTGCCGTCACCGGCAGGCCGATTTCAGACGAGGAGGTGAAGCCGCCCCGCCTGCCTGCCGTCACGGCGAGCAGGTACTGCATCACCGAAGCGGAAAGCCCGGTGGTGTAGGAGTTGAGCAGCAGAAAGAGCGCGTCGTCCGAGAGGAGCTCTGCCGCCAGCTTGCAGAGCGCAAAGACGTTCTCCTCCAGCTTCCAGACCTCCCCACCCGGCCCGCGCCCGTAGGAGGGCGGATCCATCACAATGCCGTCATAGCGGTTTCCCCGGCGAAGCTCCCGCTCAAGGAACTTCTGGCAGTCGTCGATGATCCAGCGGATGGGGGCGTTCTCCAGTCCCGAAAGCGCGGCGTTGTCCCGCGCCCACTGCACCATTCCCTTCGCCGCGTCGACATGCACCACCGAAGCGCCCGCGGCGGCGCAGGCGAGCGTCGCCCCGCCGGTGTAGGCAAACAGGTTGAGCACCTTGACCGGGCGGTTGGCCGCTTTGATCTTTTCGGCCATAAAGTCCCAATTAACCGCCTGCTCGGGGAAAAGGCCGGTGTGCTTAAAGCCGGTAGGCCGGATGTGAAACCGCAGGCTCCGGTACCCGATTGTCCACTCGGGTCGGGGCAGCGAGCGGATTTCCCAGCTCCCGCCCCCGGCCGCCGAGCGGTGGTAGCGGGCGTTGATCCGATCCCAGGCCGGGCCACGCTCGGTATCCCAGATGACCTGCGGGTCGGGTCGGGCAAGGATCACCTCGCCCCAGCGTTCCAGCTTTTCGCCGTTTGAGCTGTCGATCAGCTCGAAATCGACCCAGTCGGGCGTATATCGCATAGCGTCTCCTTTCGATTCAAAGCAGAGAAATCTGCCCGCCCGCCTGCTCCTCGCAGCGGAGTCCCCGATGCTGTGCCGCCTTTGCGGTGGCGCAGCGTCCA
>CAZVAV010000098.1:0-6864 GCA_964625135.1 uncultured Oscillospiraceae bacterium
GTGGAAGCGCCGGGGCCGGGGAATACCGGGCCGCCCTCGCCGGGTTTGGGGAGAGGAATCACCGGGGTTGAAGCGCCGGGGCCGGGTAATACCGGGCCGCCCTCGCCGGGGTTGGGGAGTGGAGCGACGGGACGATTGCGTAAATTGAAGCCATTGTTCGGCAAGTACATAGGACCGTACTCCTTCATCCAAAATTCATTGTATTCCATCCTATGTTGCCGTCGCGGTGAATGTGCGCCTTGTTTGACAGCGATTAAAGCTGCTCCACCGCCTGAATTCCTTGCCAAAACATTTCTTCACTCACCGGATAGGGGAGATGCTCCATATCCGGCCCGGCCACCGCCTCGGCGAGAACGGGCGCGAGCAGCTTGCGGTCATTCTCGACCCCCATTTCCGCGAGCAGTACCGGGCAGCCAATCGAGCGGAGAAATCCACGCAGACGCTTTGCTTCGCCGGGGCGTCCGTCGATCATCAGCTGTACCAGCACACCGTAGGCGACAGCGTCGCCGTGAAGGTTTTTTTCCTCAAATCCGGGAAGAAGGGCAAGTCCGTAAAAAAGGGAATGTGCCATTGCGCAGTTATAGCAGTCCTGCACCAGAATAGAAACCAGACCGGTGCTCACGATGTTTGCCAGCACCGCCTGCTCCAGCGCATCGGTAGCGCGATGTGCCTCACAGTCGGCGAGGGCATCCGAGCCATACGTAAGCAAAGGCTCAAGGCATAGGCCGGCAAGGGCGATCCCCAGAGCAGAGGAATGCTCCAGCCGGTCGCCACGTGCCGAAAGCCGGCTTTCATAATGTTTTCCCAGCGTGTCCCCCATTCCGGCACGTAGATAGCGTGGCGGGGCGGCGGCAATCAGTTCGGTATCCAGAATTGCGTGGGCGGGGGGTGTTTCATAAAAATAGAACCGTTCAAAGCCGCCGTTCTCACGGTAAACCACCGAAAGCGCGGTGATCGCCGCACAGGTGGCGGCGATGGTCGGAACGGTGACGACCGAAAGCCCCGTCTGCCGCGCGACACCCTTGGCGGTATCGAGTGCCTTTCCCCCGCCGATCCCGACGATCAGGTCGGCCTTCGCTTCCTTTGCCTCGGCGGCAAGCTCGGCGATCCGGGAAAAGGTACAATCCTTCCCAAAAGGCCGTTTTTCCACGATGATGGAACTGCTCCCTGCAAGCGAGGCTTCCAGTTTTGGAAGCGCGGCGGCAAATGCCTTGTCCCCGCCAATCAGAAAGAGCCTTTTCCCCAGTGGCTGACAGATTTTTGCAAACTGTTCACAGGCATTTTTGCCGACAGTATAAGCGGGAAGAGTAACAGTGGTCATGGCAGCGCTCTCCTTACTTGCAATATGGTATTATCATAGCATATTTTGCGTCGGGCGCAAGAGCACGGATAAAAAAGCGAGAATCGGCGAAAATGACTATTTATGCAGACTTATTATTGAAACGTCGAATTTGTAGCAAAAAACAGCCGATATATTGGTGCATTTATCAATTGAAATTTTATAATTATACATGTAAAATACATTTATACTTTTGAACCGCATAGCATGATAAAAAGTAACGGAGGTTTTTATGATGAAAAAGATATCAGCGCTTCTGCTTTCCTGCATGGTGCTCCTTATGACTGCCGGATGCGGCTCCGGTGGGAATGCCCCGGCTGCCACGGTGCCCGCATCCTCCTCTGCATCGTCGGAGAATGCCGCAAGTGTGACAAACCGCCTCGAGCAGATCAAGGCAGCGGGCAAGCTGGTCATCTGCACCTCGCCCGATTATGCGCCCTATGAATTTCAGGATCTGACCAAAAGCGGTCAGGACGCGATTGTCGGAGCGGACATCGAGCTAGCCCGGCACATTGCCGATCAGCTTGGCGTGACCCTTGAGATCAAGGCGATGGGATTTGACGCTTGTCTGGGCGCGATTGGGGAGGGCAAGGTTGATCTGATGATCGCCGGCATGGTTCCCAAGGAAGAGCGGAAGGTCAGCATGGAGCTGTCGAATGTCTACTACAACGACGGCGACCAGTGCATCCTGATCATGAAGGATCGCGCCGATGAAATCAAGTCGCTTGCCGACTTTGCGGGCAAGCGGGTTGCCGCGCAGAACGGAACCCTGCAATACGACCTTGTGACCGCGCAGCTGCCCGATACCGAATGCCAGGTGGTCACTCAGGTGACCGATGCCATTATGATGCTGAAAACTGGAAAGGTCGATGGTGTCGCGGTCGCGCAGGTTCCGGCCGACAACTATATTGCCAACTATCCTGAGCTGGTTATCTGCGATCAACGCTTTGAATACACCTCGCTCGGCGTTGTCGTCGCCTCGGTCAAGGGCGAGCAGGAGCTGCTCGACGCGATCAATGGGATCATCGACGAGGTGGTGGAATCAAAGACTTATTTCACCTGGATCGACGAGGCCAATGCGCTTTCAAACAGCCTGACCGCTTAAGGGTCGAAACAGTAAGCCGAAGGGCGGGGGCAGATTGCCTGCTTCCGCCTTTTTCGGGCGGATAGAAAGGATGCCGCGCATGCAGATTTATATCATGCTTCTGACCAAATACGGCGGGCTGTTTCTCAGCGGATTGGGCTACACCCTGCTGCTCGCCGCTATCACGGTGTTTTTCGGCGTGGTAATCGGGTCGATTTTGGCGCTGATGAGGATGTCCCGGTTTCGCATCCTCCATTTTCTGGCGACCGCCTATATCGAGATCATCCGCTGCACCCCGCTGATGCTCCAGCTTTTCTTTTTTTACTTTATGGTTCCCAAGCTGCTTCCCTTTGACACCTCGGAGTTTTCGAGCATTGCAATCGCGCTGGTTCTGAACTCCTCCGCCTACGTCGCCGAGATTATCCGCGCCGGAATCGCGGCGGTGGATCGCGGTCAGACCGAGGCGGCTCGCAGCCTTGGCCTTTCCTCCGCCCAGACGATGCTGCGCGTGGTCATGCCACAGGCGGTTCGCAATATTCTCCCCGCCCTCTGCAACGAATTCATCATGGTGGTCAAGGAAACGGCGCTGGCATCAACCTTCTTTGTCGGGGATCTGATGACCACCTACCGCAATATCAGCGGAGCGCTTTATCTGACCATCGAGCCGTTGGTCATCGTCGGCGCAATCTATTTTGTCGTTACCTTTAGTCTGAGCAAGCTGATCGCCGTGTTGGAGAGGAGGATGAAGGATGCTGATTAAAGTCGAGGGACTGCAAAAACGCTTCGGCTCACTTGAGGTGCTCAAAGGAATCGATGAGCATGTCGACGCGGGGGAGGTTGTCTCAATCATCGGGCCGTCCGGCTCGGGAAAGAGCACCTTTCTGCGCTGCCTGAATCTTTTAGAGATTCCCGAACAGGGGAAAATCTGGTTCGACGGAAACGAGATCACCAAAAAAGGAACCGACATCAATCTGCACCGGCAAAAGATGGGAATGGTTTTTCAGCACTTCAACATTTTTCCGCATCTGACTGTCCGGGAGAATATTATGATGGCGCCCGTCCTTCTTGGCAAAAAGAGCAAGGCGGACGCGGATGCACAGGCTCTCGAGCTGCTGGCTCGGGTTGGTCTGGAGACAAAGGCGGATGAGCATCCCCGTCGGCTTTCAGGCGGGCAGAAGCAGCGCCTCGCCATTGTGCGGGCGCTGGCGATGGAACCGCAGGTGATGCTGTTCGACGAGCCCACCTCCGCTCTCGACCCCGAAAGGGTGGGGGAGGTACTGGCGGTCATCAAGGGGCTGGTTCGGGAAGGGATGACCACTGTCATCGTTACCCATGAAATGGGCTTTGCCAGAGAGGTATCCGACCGGGTTCTCTTTATGGACGGCGGTGTCATCGCCGAGCAGGGAACCCCGCAAGAGATTTTCGGCGCGCCGAAGCATCCGAGAACAAAGGAATTTTTGAGCAAGGTGCTTAACTAAATCAAAACGGGGCTGTGCCGTACGCATGAAAAATGCTTATCGGTACAGCCCCGTTTTCAAAAATTAAATCTCCAGCCGCTGACGCAGACCCTTGAGGCGATCCCGCCCAATCGGCAGAACATTAGAAAGCCCCTGCATTCGCAGTGCAAAGCCATTGTTGGTCCACGCGAAAATATCCTGAATATATTTCAGCTGGACAAGACAGGTCTTGTGGATGCGGTAAAAGCCCCGGCCGGACAGGCGGGTTTCGTATTCGCTCAACGTGGAATTGTCGGTATAGTTTTCCTCGGTGGTATGTACGATGCAGCTGCGACCCGAGCCGTCGGTTTCAATATAGAGGATCGTATCGAGATCGAGTAAAATGGTATGCCGGTTACAGCTGATTGCCAGACGAGCCGGTGTGGCCGCAGGGCGCGCAACGGACGGGGCTTGATCAACGCAGCGGTTGAGCACCTGCGCGATTCGGTTGGGATCGAATGGCTTGAGGATGTAATCGTCCACCTGCAGCTCAAAGGCTCGGACGGCATAATCCGAGTAGGCGGTAGCAAAGATAATCTTTGCCTGCGGCATCAGCTTGCGGGCGAGCGAGGCAACGGTGGTTCCCTCCATATCCCCCAGATGGACGTCGATAAACAGAATATCAAACATCGATTGATCCAGCATTCGCAGACCCTGCGCACCATTGGCGGCTTCGTGAATCTCGGCATGGGGCAGAATCTGGCAAATTTGGTGAATCAGCTCACTGCGAGAGTACTTTTCGTCGTCGATGACTGCGATCCGCACAAGGGTTCACTCCTTTTTGTCAGCATGTCCGGCGGCTCAAGCGGAATGGAAAACGATACCGTGGAGCCGTTGGGCGAACTGGTAATCTGGAAACGGCACAAAATGCCGTAGATGCTGTGCAACCGTTTGCGCACGTTGAACAGACCGGAATAGAGCTTGTTTTCAGGGTCATCAAGAGCTTTTAGAATCTCCGGCGGAAAACCATGACCCCGGTCGGAAACCTGAATCCAAGCGCGTTGCTCATTTTGAGTGATTCGGAGAAGGATGTGCCGGTCATCCACCTCGGTCGCGCCGTGGCGCACCGCGTTTTCTACAATCGGCTGCAGGATCAGCGGCGGAAGCCGCAGCGCGCCAAGATCCTCCGGCGTCTCGATCGAGACATGAATCGCGCCCTCAAACCGAGCCTTGGTCAGCGTCAGATAGTTGTCCACGTTTGACAGCTCCTGCTCCAGTGTGACGAACGGCTCGTTGATCGACAGGGTTTGCCTAAAATAGTTGGCAAGCACCAGGATCGTTTCTCGGGCACGATCCGGGTCGGTTCGGCAGAGAGCCGAGATGGTGTTGAGGGCGTTGTAGAAAAAGTGGGGATTGATCTGGGATTGCAGGGCGCGGAATTCCGCCTGCTGCCGCAGCTCGATCTGCCGTTGCAGGTCTCCGAGCTCAAGCATGGTGGAAAAAAACTGAGCCAGGCTTTCGGCGGTACGAACATCGGCGTCGAGAACCAGATTGGGACCCATTGGAACGATAAACATCAGCACCCCTACAAGATAGGAGCCCCGGGTCAAAGGAACGGCAACGGCGGCCTTATCCCGGATGGGAGAGGCCACCGCCGCGCCGGGATAGTCCCGGACGATCACCGATTGCCCCTCGACTAAGGCACTGGCGACCGGCCGGGGGAGAACCCCCTCCCGGATTTCCACACCGCTGGCGGCAAGAACCGCTGTGCGGTCGGTGAACAGCACATAAAAATCCGGAAAGGTCTCCCGGATAGTATCCGCCGCATGCTGAAGCCCCTCACGGTTTTCAAGTCCCTCCCGAAGATAGGGGAGGCAGCGCTGTGCGATATACAGCGCAATCGACTGCTGTTCGGCAAGCTCGATGGTCAGGTTGCGATTCAGGCGATCGAGGGTGCCGACAAAGAGCACCATGCCCAGCGAATTTACAATCATCTTGGGGAGCAGAATGGCCTTCTCCAGCGCCAGAACCGCCTCAAAGGGGCGGGACAGCAAAAACAGGACAAGGCATTGCACCAGCTCGCCGAAGAGGGTGGCCCCAATTAAAAAAGGGAATTTGCTTTTCTGAGGCAGGCGGAGATAGGTTTTGTGGCAAAGTGCGCCGATCACGCCAAAAAGAAGGGTGCCGACGCCGCAGGCAAACGAGGTATAGCCCGCCGGATTATAAAAATAGCGGTGCAGCCCGCTGATCAAGCCCGCCCCGATTCCGGGCAGGGGGCCACCCAGCAGTCCCGCGACGGTTGTACTGATGACCCGCGTGTTCACCACCGCGCCGAGCATGTCGATGCCCGCATAGGTACAGGTGATCGAAATCATGCCGAACAGCACCGCCAGCAGAAGCTGGTTGTTGACGGTGCGCTCCTGCAATTTGAGCAGCCGCCGCATCGGCTTAATTTCGGTCAGGATGGTGGCGGCGAGCAGAAGTAGGCTGATATTAAACAGAAGAGACACCAATAAATTGTCGCTTACATTCAGATTCCCTGACATTCTGTCTCTCCTCCATCTTTTTTCCATTTACTATATTGATAAGAATATCATATATTTTCTTCATTTTCAAGAAAATCACCCCATTGCAATTTGGGTATCGAGTTTCAGGCTGTGCGTCCACAGTACGCTGATTTTTGTCAAAACTTTGTACGTAATGTAAATTTTGTGATTCCGTTCCCCCGCGAAAAACAACCGTTTACCCCATGTTTTCTACCGTACACCCCAAAACGATTGACATGACACATCAAAAAGATACAATTACAGGTGGAATCATTCGGATTTCCTGTGGAAAACGCCAATTTGCATCGGCTGGAATTCACTCGATTCCACCACACAAAAACAGGATAAATTACGGCGCTTCGCCGTTGTTTATAGGTTTGCACAGATTCAAAAAAGAGAAGGAGAGAACCGTTATGAAGATGAAACAAATCATCGCGCTTGCTCTGGCTCTGATCCTGA
>CAZVAV010000099.1:0-6812 GCA_964625135.1 uncultured Oscillospiraceae bacterium
AAACACTGCGGGAGCATCCGCTGACCTGCCCCTCCGGGGGCACCGCGTCGATTGGGATATCCACGGGACTGATTTGGTGCAAGGGACAGGCCATGGATTGCGATGCGCTTTTGCTGCGAGCGGATCAGACCCTGTACGAGGCAAAGAGAAGCAATAAGGGTTCCTTTATCGTTGGCTGAGAATCGCGACCATCGCCGCCGGAAGGGGGCAAATCGGCTTCGGAAGAGGACATTGAGTTATGTTTAAATAGAATACAACAGTAAGTATTTGATTTTGCGTCGTTTTTCATTTGAATTACTTTGATTTGAAAAAAATGTCATAAAATAGCTTAAATAAATATTGAAATTGTTGACTTTTGTCATTTTAGGTGATAAGGTAAAGGTAATTAACAGAATAAAACGATGAAATTATTACTGAAAAGCAATTGGCCTCGGACGCCTCGCTTTGGAAAGAAACAGTCTATCCTTGAAGTGGCAGCAGCGGTTTCGGCGCATCATCTAGTACGTAAGCTGGAGGGATTCTTGTGTTAAAAAACTTGAAAATCGGCAAAAGGCTCATGGCGGCGTTTCTCATTGTAATTTTGATTTCCAGCCTCTCCGGAGTGATCGGGATTGCTTTGCTGACCCAAAGCGATGCGGATTACAGCGCGACGTTGGAAAACTATGGCTTTGCACAGGGAGAGCTTGGTAATCTGGGACGCCATTTTCAGGCATCAAGGGTTCTGAACCTCTATATTGTATCGGCGTCAGACGCCGCGTCCCGCTCCGGCTATTTGAAGGAGCTGGCGGATGAGGACGCCAATATCGACACCTACATGCTACAGGTAAAAGCAAGATTGGGTTCGGAATTGGGACAGAAGGTCTATGCGAATCTCGCGGCGCAGATGCAGGAGTTTCGTACCCAACGCGACTCGGTGATCAAAAGCACCGAAAGCAGCAAGGACGTTTCGCGCAATATTGCGCTTTATCGCAGTCGGGTGGCGGATTCCTCCAACGCGGTGAGGGATACGCTGAACACGATGATTTCCGATAAGAGCAGAATCGGCTTGGAAAAATCCAACGAATTGACACAATCGATGCAGGTGCTGCGCGTGGTTATGATTGTGATGATTGTTGTGTCCTTTGGAATTGCGCTGCTTCTTGCCTACATCATCGCAAGGGGGATCAGCAAGCCGATTCTTCAGATTGAGCAGGCCGCGGTACAGATGGCGGGGGGCTCGCTCAATATTGACATCGAATACGAGTCGAAGGATGAGCTGGGTCATCTCGCGGAGCATATGCGCATCTTAACGGGCAAGACCAAAACGATTATTCAAGACATTCAGCATGTTTTACATCAACTCAGTATCGGCAATTTCCTTGTGAATTCAGGATGTCTGGAAAATTATTCCGAGGATTATCTCCCGATTCTTACCGCGATGCGGGGCATCCGAGATAATTTGAACAGTACCCTGCAGCAGATCAATCAGGCCTCCGAGCAGGTGGCAAGTGGCTCGGAGCAGGTATCAAGCGGCGCACAGGCGCTCAGTCAGGGCGCGACGGAGCAGGCTAGCTCGGTGCAGGAGCTGTCCGCGACCATTACCGAAATCGGGCAAAAGATCAAAGAAAATGCCGAAAATGCAATCGCCGCGAGCCAGATGGCGGCGGAAGCGGGAGCGGGCGTACAGGGCAGCAATCAGTATATGCAGGAGCTGATGGCGGCAATGAACAACATTACCAATACCTCGAATGAAATCGGTAAAATCATTAAGACGATCGACGATATCGCCTTTCAGACCAATATTCTTGCTTTGAACGCGGCGGTAGAGGCCGCTAGGGCTGGCGCTGCCGGCAAGGGCTTTGCCGTGGTGGCGGATGAGGTGCGAAACCTTGCCGGAAAATCCGCCGAGGCTGCAAAGAATACCACCGCTTTGATTGAAAGCACGGTTGGCGCAATCGCCAGCGGCACAAAGCTCGCGGATGAAACGGCTTCGTCGCTGAAAATCGTCGTAGAGAAGTCCGGCGTCGTCAGCGATAAGATTCAGCAAATTGCCAAGGCTTCCGAGGAGCAGTCGATTGCGGTTGCGCAAATCACTGTGGGGGTTGACCAGATTTCTTCGGTCGTGCAAACAAACTCCGCCACCGCCGAGGAAAGTGCGGCGGCAAGCGAGGAGCTTTCCGGGCAGGCACAGATGCTCCAAGACCTTGTTGTGAAATTTAAGCTGAAGAACAATGATGTGGCCGATACCTTATCGTTTGGTGGGCAAACGGCTGTGCATGATTCCAAAGCAGCAGCCCGTACCCCGGTAGCAAGCGCGTCAAAGTACTAAGCTAATGAAAGAAACCACCATGCCATGCTCCAAACAGGGAGCGGCATGGTGGTTTTTTCGACTGCTTTATTCGCCCTCGATCATTCGGTAGCCAATGCCCACCTCGGTAAAGAGATAGGCGGGACGGGCGGGGTTCTTTTCAATCTTGCGGCGAATATTTGCCATATTGACCCGCAGTGTCTGGGTGTCGCATTTGGACTTCGCCCCGCGCAGCTCCCGCAGAATCAGCTCATAGGTTAACACTCTGCCGGAATTTTGGGCGAGCAGCGAGACGATTTTGTATTCGTTTTGGGTCAGGTGAATGTCGTTTCCGTCAACCTGTACCAGATGCCTGTTGAAGTCGATCATCAGTCCGCCTGCTCGGAATACATCGCTGTCGGTCTCCTGATCCGCCTGTTGGGTTCGGGCGGCATGGCGCAACGCGGTGCGAACCCGTGCCAGCAGCTCTCCGGTTCCGAACGGCTTGGTCAGGTAGTCGTCCGCGCCCATATCCAGCGCCTCGATCTTATCCCGTTCATGGGTTCGGGCTGATACGACGACGATCGGCATCGGGCTCCAGGAGCGAACCTGCCGGATGATCTCAAAGCCGTCGATATCCGGGAGCCCAAGATCGAGGATAATCAGATCCGGCCTCTGCCCGGTGATCAGCGCACAGGCATCGAGACCGTTTCCGGTGGCATAAACCTGATATCCATTGGTGGTCAGCGCGGTGCTGATCATATTGCGGATGATCTTTTCATCCTCTACCACCAAAATGCTGCTTTTGTCATCCATCTTTGCCGATACTCCTTCTGTCATTAAAGCATAAAACTGAAAACGGCCCCGCCGTCCGGCTTGTTGCGGGCTTTGAGCACACTGTTATGCGCCTTGAGAATTGCCATGCAGACCGAAAGCCCGATGCCGAGATTTTGCTTTCTGTCGTGCCCCGATTCCCGGGAGATCTGGTAGAAATAATCCTCGAACAGATGGGGAAGCAGCGCGTCATCCACGCCGCAGCCGTTGTCCTCGACAAGGAAAAGCGTTTTTTTCCCGACCGGCATCACCGATAGAATAATTTCGTCGGCCTTGCCGTGCAGCACCGCGTTTTCCATTAGATTAAACAGCACCTGCTCGATTAAAACCACATCCACCGAAACGATCAAAAGCTCGTCCGGCCCGATGGCGTCAACCCGAACATCGGGAAAACGCTTCTGGAATTTCATGGCTACCTCGCCCATCAGCTCCTCGGCCGCGGCGGGAACTCGGCTGAGATTAGCCGCCTCGCCCCCAAAACGGGTGATTGAAAGCAGATTTTCCACCATTCGGATCAGCCATTCCGATTCGTCCCGCACACCGCGAAGCAGCTCGCGCTGGTCGCGTTCGTCGATGAAATGACCTTCCTCCAGCAGAAGATTGGTCGCCGCAATGATCGAGGTCAACGGGGTGCGCAGGTCGTGACCGATCCCCCGCAGCAGATTGGCGCGCATCTTTTCGCGCTCGGCAGCGATTCGCATCCGCTCCTGATCCCGCGTCTTGATGGTAAAGGTGCTGGTGACGATCGAAACCGAGAACATGGTCAGAAAGGTCAGCGGATATCCCGCCTGAAAGAAGCTGGTCGCAAAATAGGGGTAGGTGAAGGCGAAATTCACGCCGAACACCGCGATGATGCTCGCCAGCACCCCATACAGATATCCGGTGGTACACCCCGAGATGATCAGCACCGCCAGAACAAAGACGAGCGGAATATGAAGGCCGGTCGGCCCGAGTGGCTGCAAAAGCAGGCAGAGGTCGAGCACCGAGGTCATCACGACGATGAGCACCACCGCATCCTGCCAGCAGGTTGGAAAATACTGTCTGAGCTTTGCCATCATCCCAAGTCCCCCTGTACACTTCCTATTGTAATGGAAAATCCTTGCCGCTGCAAGAGCAAAAGACGGCCGCCCCCGGCAGCAAAAGCCGGAGGCGGCCGCGCGATCAACGAATGGCTGTCACAGCGTTTCAATTCTGGTGTTAAACTTCGGGCAATGGACGCGCACCGTCGCCAGATCATTGACCACCTGACTGATCTGGATATCGCAGGTGGCGGACAGCAGCCGGTAGGCATCGGGAAAAGAAAGGGACAGCTTCTTCATCAGAAACTGGACGGTGTCGTCCACCGCGATTTTAATTGCCGCTTCGAGCGTCTCGGCCGATGCAAGAAAGTAAAGGCTGTCGCAGGTTTCGATGACCGGACGTGACACCGGACGATCGTGATACACCGTTGTTTTGATGCAGATTCGACCGGGGGTTTCGATTCCGGTGCCGGAAAGCTCGCCGTCGCCCATGCAGGCGTGCAGGTCGCCCACCGCGAGCCCCGCCCCCTCGATCGAAACGGGAAGATAGACCCTCGAGCCCACCTTGACCATCTTGGTATCGAGATTCGAGCCGTGATCTCCGGGAACCGCGCAGTGGATGTCAAGCCCGGGCTTCGGCGCAACGCCGCAGACCCCGACCATCGGGGTGAGCGGGAGCCGAATCTCATCGGAAAAGTGAGCGAAGCCGTCCTTGATTGGAATGACCTTGGTATCCGGCTCGGTGATTTGATCTCCCAGAACCCCCAGACCCTTTGAGGTGACCATCACTCCTTGGGGCCCAAATTCAATGGCGAGAATCTCAACGCAGAGGGTGTCCCCCGGCATGGCTCCCGCAATGGCGATCGGGCCGACCGAGCAGTCCATGATCGAGATGTCGATATCGGGGCGCTTCACCGAGCTGTCCTTGATCTGTCCGCTGTAGCAGTCATCGGTTTCGACCCAGAAGGTTTCGCCGTCCTCCACCTGATAGTTGGCGGTGTGCTTGGCGTTAAAGCTGAAGATTACATGATCCTTTGGAATGACACGCATTGATTTCTCTCTCCCTTCAAATGCTTTGCGTTACCACGCGGAGGGCAGGAATCCGGCCAGATCGAAGATGGCGTAGACGGCCGCCGCGCAGAACAGGATGATGATAATTGCCTGTACCCATTTGGAGGCGTACCAGCTGCACTTCCAGTCGGGCTCGATGTCGCCGTTTTTACGGGCGCTGTTGATCATCATGGCGGGTAGGATCGACATAATGACGCCGCCAAAGGTACCGGCCAGATAGATGGCGTCAACAAAACCGATCAGACCGCTGTAGGCGAGGATGAAGGGGGGCAGACCCACGCAGACGATGGCGATCATGCGGGTTTTGGTGTCATGCTCGTTCTTGAATTTGAACATGTCAACGATGTTGGTTAGCATCGAGCCGCCCACCGCCCAATAAGAGCTCATCATGGCGCAGATGGCAAAAAGATTTGCCGCATAGAGCGCCCAGCTGCCCAGTGCCTGTCCCCAGGCCAGCGTCGCGACCTCGGTTACATTTTCGGCTCCGGTCAGTGAAATAACGGCAAGGGGAACCAGTGCAAGAAGGATGCCGGTGATGGTCATACCGATGACAACCGCCTTGGGGAGCGAAATCGGGTCGTGTCTCAGACCGCGAGCCAGCTCGGGCACCGCATACTGGGCGATGTAACAGAAAATTGCGACGTTAAAAACCGGAACGGCGTAGGTCCAATTGGTGTAGATGGCCCGGCTGATGTCTGCCTTGCCGGACAGGAACGAGAAGCCGATGATCAGCGCGAGCAGCACGATCATGCCCGAGCTGATGAATTTTTCGGCCACACCAGTTGCCTTAAGGCCAAACCAGACGACCAGCACAGCGGGAATGGTAAAGAGCAGGCTGCCGACCGGGCGGGAAACGCCGAGCAGCTGGGAAAGAATATTTCCGCTGCCGTTGGTGTAGGCAATCATGCAGCCGATTGAGTTGGCGCAGACCGAGGTAAAGACCAGAACCGCGCCAACCTTGCCGACGTAGCGCTCCGCCAGTCCGGGAAGCTGCATCGGCTTTTTGGTGCGCAGGGTTGTTTCAGCCACATAGAGCATCGAGATGGTGGTGCAGATTCCGGCGATAATCAGCCAGAGCAGGAGGATCGGCCAGCCTGCCTTGCGGATTGAGTAAGCCAGTCCCAGAATACCCGAGCCGATGTTTGCGCCCACGATGATGAGTGCCGCTTCCCAGAAGGTTAGTTTTTTGACCGCAAGGGCTCCCTCTTCGGTTGCGATGGCAGTCGGCTTTTGATTGCTACTCATAGTCATTCTCCTTTAATGTTAAAAGTGGTGGAAATCATTATCACCACTATATCGGGAAAAGGGAAGATTTACAAGATGTATTATCGATAAACAATTCATGATTTATTTATCAATCTACACAAAATATTTATATACACAGTTATTATTAACAATAAAAAGACGTTTTATTGGGGAATAATCCTATTGTTTTGCGAATAGTGTTAATACGTATTAATAAAATAAGCAGAGGGCGCTCAAATGAGCGCCCTCTGCTGTGTATTTTTATGAAAGAGGAGAGAAATTTGCTCCCTCTGCAATTGCCTTGCGTTTCCGACAGAGCTTATCGTAGGAGACCTCGCGCAGCCGTGCAAGCTTCGTTTGAGCGACAGGGGCGGAAA
>CAZVAV010000100.1:0-3079 GCA_964625135.1 uncultured Oscillospiraceae bacterium
ACCCCCGGCGAGAATCGAACTCACAACTAACCCTTAGGAGGGGTTTGTTATATCCATTTAACTACGGAGGCAAAGCTGATTGGATACGTGTTTCATTATATAACGAGCGGGCAACGGTTGTCAATCAAACAAGCGGAGGAAAAATCGCGAATTTCACTGCAAAGCCCGTTAGGGTCTTTTATAACGGGACGAATGATGATACAATAACAAGGTATTATCACGAGCGGCGGGGCGGCCGCTTTTTCACGGAGGCAAAGAAATGAAGCGAGAAAAATCTTGCGGCGCGCTGGTCTACCGCTTTGAGGGAAACCGGCTGATGCTGCTGCTGCTCCGCCATCGGCATGGCGGACATTGGTCGTTTCCAAAGGGTCATGTGGAGGGGGAGGAGACCGAAATCGAAACCGCCCTGCGGGAAATTCGGGAGGAAACCGGCCTCTCGGTTTCGCTGCGGGAAGGATTTCGGCATACGGTGGAATACTATCCGAAGCCGGGCGTCCGAAAGCAGGTGGTTTACTTTCTCGGCGAAGCCCCGGCCGACGCCAAGGCGGTACGGCAGGAGGAGGAGATCAGCGAGCTGCACTGGGTCGAGTGGAATCAGGCGTTTGACGCGGTCACCTTCAAGAACGACCGCAACCTGCTCAGCTATGCCCGGGATTATTTGATGGCCGAGGAGGTAAGCTGAATTGAAAAAAAGCCCGGCGTCCCCCTCGCCGCGGGATTTGCAGGCGGTGAGCCCGGCGCGGATTATTGTCGTAAGTTTTGCCACCGTCATCGCGGCGGGCACGCTGCTGCTGATGCTGCCGGTCTGCACCGCACCGGGGAAAAGCACCACCTTTCTTGACGCTCTGTTTACCGCGACCTCCGCAACCTGCGTCACCGGGCTGATAACGGTCGACACCGGCACTCACTGGTCGATTGTCGGACAGCTGGTGATTATGCTGCTGCTGCAGATCGGCGGGCTTGGCCTCGTGACCTTCACCACCTTCTTTAACGTGATGATCGGGAAACGGCTGGGGCTGCGCTCTCGTATGCTGGCGCAGGAATCGATCAATGGCACCGGGCTGGATAATATCACCCGTCTGGTGCGGATGGTGGTCACCGCCTCGCTGCTCTTTGAATTGGTCGGCGCGGTGATCCTTTCTGGAATTTTTGTGCCGAAATACGGCCTGCGGGGTATCTACCTTTCGGTTTTTCTGTCGATTTCGGCCTTTTGCAACGGCGGCATGGATCCGCTGGGGTTTGAGGAGCCGTTTATTTCGCTTTCCAACTATTCAGCGGTTCCGACGGTGCTGACCGTGGTGATGCTGCTGATTCTCGTCGGCGGACTTGGCTTTGTCGTCTGGTCGGAGCTGGCCGATTATCGGCAACGGCGCAAGCTTTCGCTGCACACCCGCGTGGTGCTGATCGGCTCGGCCGCGCTGATCCTGTTCGGCACGGCGGCGATTCTGCTGCTTGAGCATAATAATCCCGCCACGCTCGGCCCGATGGATTGGGGGGATAAGCTCCTCAACGCGCTGTTTCAGTCGGTGACCTGCCGAACCGCCGGGTTTAACTCAATCGATATTGCCGCGATGCGCTCTGGCACCAAGGTTCTGTTTTGTATTCTGATGTTCATCGGCGCCTGCCCCGGCTCGACCGGCGGCGGCATCAAGGTGACCACCTTCGCGGTGGTGATGATGACCGTCTGGTGCGTGGTGCGCGGCAACAGCGAAACGGTGATGCTGCATCGACGGGTCTCACAGGACGCCGTCTACAGGGCGCTCGCTATTTTGGTGATCTCACTGCTTGCGGTGGCGCTTTGCTTCGGGGTGATCATGGTGGTCATGAGCGACTACCATCTGCCGGTGGCCGGGCTTGACATCTTTTTTGAAGCGGTTTCGGCCTTCGGTACGGTCGGCCTTTCAAGCGGCGTGACGGCGGTGACCAACACACCCGCAAGGATCATCCTGATTCTGGTCATGTATCTCGGCAGAGTTGGCCCGGTTTCCTTCGCGCTCGCGCTTGCCACCCGCACCCCGCGCGATCGCAATATCGTCCTGCCGGAGGGGCGGATTGTCGTCGGCTGATCGTTCGCCGTAGGGCAAAAAAAGCCGCCGCAACATGCATTTTGCATTGCGGCGGCTCTTTTGCCCGGGGTTCAGCGCATCATCCCGGAAATCCCGTCGATGACGACCCCCGCGTTTTTCATCGCGTGTCCGGCTGCTTTTTTCATCTTTTTGGCTTGGTGCTGCATCGAGTGGGAACGGTCGTTCATCATATAAGCGGCGGTTCCTGCGATCATTGCAACGGTGAGCCCTGCGACAGTGGAAGAAATACCCATGTTCATTTTATTCATTCTGCCATCTCCTCGTTTCGGTTTTGGGGACCATCGGTAGCTTGTGCAGTTTGCGCAAGGATAGCCGCTGAAGTTTCTCCCATGAGGTTTTACCAATCGCACAAAGACCGGGCGAATGAATTCCCGGTTTTTATTCACAGTGACAGCCCACTGATTTTGGCAGGTATTTCGGAAAATATTTTCCGTTGTTTTCGCCAGTTTAACGCTGAATTTTTCCGCTCAAATTATTGATGTTGCTTCGTTCGTGCCCGTTTTTTTGGCCGCTGCCCCAATTTGCGGCGGTGAAAGGAAAGGGATAACATAAGAGACAAGAGAGAGGTTTTTCCACATGAACCGACCCCTGCGAATCGCCGCCATCCACGATCTCTCCGGCTTTGGCCGCTGCTCCCTGACTATTATCCTCCCGGTGCTTTCGGCAATGGGGATGCAGGTATGCCCGGTTCCCACCGCCGTCCTTTCGACCCACACCGGCGGGATGGGCGAGGTCGTGATGCGCGACCTGACCGACTATCTTGAGCCGACGCTGGAGCACTACCGCAGGCTGGAATTGGAATTCGAGTGCGTTTACACCGGCTTTCTCGGCTCGTCCGAGCAGATCGGCCACTGCCTCGATTTCTTCCGCAGCTACCCCGGCGCCCTCGCGATGGTCGACCCGGTCATGGGGGATCACGGCAAAAGCTACCGCACGGTGACCGATCAGATGCGCAGCCGGATGCGTGAGCTGGTGGCGGTCGCCGACCTGAT
>CAZVAV010000100.1:3089-6789 GCA_964625135.1 uncultured Oscillospiraceae bacterium
CTCGGCGAGGCATACAGCCCCGCTCCGCTGACCCGTGCCCAGTCCAAGAGTATGCTGGCGCGCCTTTCGGAGCTTGGCCCCGGCAGGGTCGTGATCACCGGCGCCGGTCTTGCCAGCGGCGAGCGGATGGCGAATCTCGGCTATGACCGGGCGCGCAGCGCCTTTTGGTACGTCGCCTGCGACTATGTTCCGGCCGCCTACCCCGGCACCGGCGATCTCTTTGCGGCCGTGCTGACCGGCGCGCTGTTGCAGGATGACAGCCTGCCGATGGCGATCAACCGGGCGACCCGGTTCTGCGAGCTGGCGATCAAAACGACCTTCGGCTATGGAAGCGACCCGCGCCACGGGGTGATGCTCGAGCGCTCGCTCGGCGCACTGACACAGCGGGAAATCCTCTCGGATTATCAATTGCTCTGACGCCGCCCATCCGGGCGGCCGCCCGGAAAGGATGCGTGTTTTATGAAGTCCCACATGAATATCTATCGGCTCTGTGCAATCGGCGTATTGACCGCGATGGTTTTTGTCGCCAACTTTTTCTCGATTCCGCTTCCCTTTGGCGCCCGAATCCACTTTGGCAACACCTTCTGTGTGCTTGCGGGTCTGCTGCTCGGCCCCGTCTCAGGAGGTCTCTGCGCCGGTCTGGGCGGCTTCTTTTACGACCTGTGCAACCCGCTCTACGCGGCTGAGGCGCCGATTACCTTTTTGATGAAGTTCGTTCTCGGCTTTGTCACCGGCAGCATCGCGTTTCGAGGCGGGCAGCGCAGCGAGCGCTTTGGCCGTAACCTCGCCGGGGCGATTTCGGGCAGCGTGGCCTATGTGGTGGTGTACCTCGCCAAGAATTTTATCTATCAGTATTGGATGCTCCGCAATCCAATTGAAACGGTGATGACCCTGCTGATGGTCAAGGGAAGCTCGTCGCTGATCAACGGCCTGATTGCCGTTGTCGTCGCGATGCTTCTTCGTCCCGTGTTCATCGCAGCGATGCATTCCTCCGGAATCGACGGCAAGCTTGGCCGCAGCAATGCCTAAGGGTCGCAAGCCCAACGGATGTGTTTCTCGAAAAGGGCGCTTTAAAATGCAACGGTGCATTTTAAAGCGCCCTTTGTGATGAAAATAGCATTTGTGTTTTTGTTGCTTTTGTGATAATATTTATTCATAAACATGAAGTTTGTTATGATCAATGTTACAAAGTGGAGGCGCACTGTTTTTTATTGAGATCAGACAAAATGACAGGGGGTTTCGGGTAAATTACTCACGACAAAACGAGGAGGAGATGCAAAATGTTTCAAAAAATGAAGCTGGCAACAAAGATGGCGATTCTGATCGGCTCCCTTCTTACCGGAATTTTAGGGATTCTGATTGTGGTTACCATCCTGATGTCGAGCTCTGCCATTACGGCGGCCGTTGCGGGTGAGCTCAACACCATTTCAAAATCGAACTCACAGCAGATCCAACAGATGTTCAGCGTTGCGGAAGGCACGGCAAGCGACATTTCGTCTTATCTTGAGCGGGAGCTCTTTACCGAGACAATCCGCCCCGAGCAGCTGCAGGTCCCCAGACGGATGAGGCGAAGGCACTTTGCCTCAGTGGAATCTATTCCAACAAGATACTGACTCCCCTAACCTATGATGTTGAGCTTTTTTTGCGTGAGACCGCAAAAAACACGGCGCTTCACAATGAGGACATTGAGGGCGTAGGCGTGATGTTTGAACCGTTTTCGTTCCAGAAGGATATGCCCGACTTCGCGTTTTATGTGGACAAGGCTAACGTGGACGCTAAAATTCAGCCCTTTGGCGTTTATTCCGACTATTCCCAGGAAATCTACTATCAGGCTGCGGCGCAGGAGAAAATCACCGTTGTGACCGACCCATATGAATACAACGGGGTGACCATGGTGTCCTATGCAACGCCCATTTTGCATCAGGGCTCGCTAAAGGGCGTTGTGATGGCAGATATCAACGTCAACAATTTCAGCAAGGTGAATGCGACCAACGCGAAATACCCCTCGATGTACGCGACCATCTATGACCACGCCGAAACCATCATCTACGACAGCGAGGATAGCGAGGATATCGGAAAAAGTCTCGCCAACTTTACCCCGAATCAGGGCGATCTCGCGGCAATCCGGGCGGGGATGCAGGACGAGGCGGCATTTGAGGTTGAGACGACCCGGGAGGACGGCCGAAAAATTACTCGCTATTTTACGCCCATCACCGTCGGAAACGAAACCTGGTGGTCACAGACCGCGCTGAATTCCGCGGACATTCAGCGCTCGGTGGTGCGCACCGTGAGCTGGCTGCTTGCCATCTCGGTGGGCTCTCTGCTGCTGATCATCGCATCGGTGCTGCTTGTGCTCAACAAGATGCTGCGCCCCATCGGCGGCGTTGTCGAGGCGGCTCAGAACATCGTCGATGGAAATTTGGATATCCATCTCCAGATTTCGTCCGGGGATGAAATCGGAACGCTGTCCCGCGCGTTTGAGCGGATGGCGGGTAACCTCAAGGCGATTATCTTGGATATCGACCGCCAGCTCAACGCGATGGGAAGCGGCGACTTCTGTACGCTCAGCGGCGAGGAGGAGCGCTATGTCGGGGACTATCGCGGGATGCTCGATGCCATGACCCGCATTAACCAAAACCTGACCGGCACACTGCAACAGATCAGCCAGTCGGCCGATCAGGTATCGAGCGGCTCGGAGCAGGTTTCCTCGGGAGCACAGGCGCTCAGTCAGGGCGCGACCGAGCAGGCCTCCTCGGTGGAGGAGCTTGCGGCAACCATCACCGAGATTTCCGGACAGGTACAGCACAATGCCGAAAGCGCGCACGAGGCCAGCCAAAAGTCCGCACAGGTGGGTCGTCAGGCACAGGAGAGCAACCAGCGGATGCAGGCGATGCTGTCCGCCATGTCGGAAATTAGCGGCAGCTCCAGCCAAATCGGAAAAATCATCAAAACCATTGAGGACATCGCGTTTCAAACCAACATTCTCGCGCTGAACGCGGCGGTTGAGGCCGCGCGCGCCGGAGCTGCGGGAAAGGGCTTTGCGGTCGTGGCCGACGAGGTGCGCAACCTCGCCAGTAAGTCCGCCGAGGCTTCCAAGAGCACGGCGGCGCTGATCGCGGGCTCGTTGAGCGCGGTCGACAACGGAACCAAGATTGCCGGTCAGACGGCGCAGGCATTGGCCGGTGTGATCAGCGGCGTAAATGCAGTGGCGGAGACGCTCGAAAAAATTTCCGCCGCCTCGGATCAGCAGGCGAGCTCGATCTCGCAGGTGACGCAGGGGATCGATCAGATTTCGAGCGTGGTGCAGACCAACTCCGCCACCGCCGAGGAAAGCGCCGCCGCGAGCGAGGAGCTTTCTGGGCAGGCGCAGATGCTCAAGGATCTGGTCGGGAAATTCCGTCTGCGCGACGACGGGAAAACCTCTGACCCGCAGCAGGATTGGGATTCGGCACAGGAGCAGGACGAGCCCGTTGCCACCGGCTCTGCCGGAAAATATTAACAAGGGACAAGCTGCCTTCCCACGAAACAAAAAGTTTCGATCAAACCTTTTCCAAAGGTTTGCGGGTTTTTAGGGCAGCGCCCGAAACCGATTTTCGCAAAAATCGGAATCCTTAATCGTCAAGCTTGATCAGGAGGGTAGAAAAAATGCTCCGGTGGAGCATTTTTTCGCAGGGAACCCTATCCAGGGGTTCCCTGAAAG
>CAZVAV010000101.1:0-6775 GCA_964625135.1 uncultured Oscillospiraceae bacterium
GGAATGCAATTCGACCGATTCTATACAAAATTCCGTAATAAGTATATTGCTTTTGCAGATTTTTGTCAACATTTTGTAGATAAAACACTTTTTGGTCAAAAAATTATCATAATCCTTATTCTATCCTTTCCACTAATTACTTTCTATGCACTCTGTTAAGGAAACGCTCTGTTTTGAAACGAATTATGTGGATGTTGTAGCAACGGCCGGAAAATTGTGACAAACACAATCTCCCGGCCGTGGTTCTATTTACCAATTTCCAGCGCTTTCATTGTCATAGATTTTATAACATTCAACGCCGTCAAATTTGCCTCATATGCTCTGGAGGCAGCCATCAAATCAATCATTTCCTCTGTGGTGTTTACATTCGGATACATCACATACCCATCTTCGTTCGCATCCGGATGGGAAGGATCATACACCGGGACAAAGGGCTGTTCGCTTTCAACAACCTGCGTTGCCCGTACACCACCCGTGGTCAGTCGCCGCTCCTCCTCCGTCAACGCGGATTCAAAATCGATTGCCCTCTCTTCAAAAACAACCTGCTTTCTCCGATAAGGATCTCCGCTGGCGGTTTTGGTGGTATTGGCGTTTGCAAAATTCTGAAGAATGATATCGCTCCGAAACCGCTCCGCCGTCAAGGCAGAGCCAATGATATTCATCGAATTGATAAAGGACATGTGCACCCCTCCTTATTTGAACGCCTGGCCAATGACATAACGCATATCGCTGATCTGTCCGCTTATTTTCTGATACAGTGCCAGCGTCTGATAGTAGGTATTCATCAGCTCAATGTTTTCCTTATCAAGATCCACATTGTTGCCATCGGGTCGAACCACTGCTGCTTCATCGGTGGTAACCGTCGCCTGAAAGGCATACTTTGTCCTGTCGCCCAGACCCTTTTGGGCATCCTCCAGCGTATCCTGAAAGCTGAGCTGCTTCGCCTTGAATCCGGGGGTTTCATAGTTTGCCAGATTGTGGACAATTATATTCTGTTTCATCCACATGGCGTCAAGGCTGCTTTGCATGGCACGAAACGAGAGATCGTTAAACAAATGCTTTCATCTCCTTTTCAATCAAACTGCGGCTGCTTCGGCTCGGGGTTGATTTGCAGCGAAGCGACCGGCGCAGCCTGCTCCCCCTCGGGCAGCAGCTTTGCCGCCACAACGAAGCGCTGATCCTTCTCCTGTGCTCCATACCGGACGGTGCAGGTCACAAGAGACAGGATTTTATCCCCCTCGTTGACCGGTACGTCGTAGTGATAGAGCGAACGTTGCTTCGCTTGCTCCGCAAGTGCTGTCAGCTGCGCTCCGCTGAGATCTGTTTTTGTAAAATCCAGCTTCAAATCGGTGTAATAAACCGCAAAGACTTGCCAGTTCATCGCTGATTGGGCGGTAGAGAACCGAATGATCGGATGACTTTTAGCAAATTCCTCCTGCGTAAAGCGAAAAAGCTCGGAAAACTTTGGCCCGTCCAGACTATCCTTCAGATCGCTATGCCCATAGATCACCGTATGGGGCGAAAGCTCCTCCCGGTTTCCAAAATTGCAGGTAAAATCAGCAAAGTAGCATCCGTAGAGATTTTCCTGCTTTCTTTCGTCCCGTCTCAAATAGGTGGCGTTATCAAAGGACTGAACCACACTCGCATTGATTTTTGTGCCCGGAATGCTCAGCCAGCCCACGGTATCCTTATTCTGGCTTTGCTCATAAGCGATGGCATCCAAAACGTCGGCCTGTGTCTTGAGCTCCCGCATTACATTGACCTGCACCCCCGCCGAGGAGGAAGATGAGGAGGCCGTTTCGGCAGAGGAAGCAGCCTGCGACGCGCTGACCGGCAGGGCGTCCTTTCCTGTTGGCTCGGGATGAAGCGCCGTATCCACGACAAGATAACCCAACACCCCCAGCATCGAAGCGAGACCAAGCGCCAGTAAGACAATCAATCCCTTTTTCATGATGTTTCCTCCGCGCCGGTATTGGGAATCAGCTTTTCAACCAGTGCCTCGGAGGTAAGATCCCGCTCGGCGCTGACCTGTCCGGTTTTGTTTTCGGCACCGGCAAGCATCCGATCCGAAATCACATAGGTGGACATATGCTCAAGCGGTACCGTAAAGGTGCCCTTGGAGTTGGTGTTTACCGTGCCATAATAATCGATTCGTCCACGTTCCTCATTATAGTAGTTCCAATAATAGCGGTCATTGCGATAGGCCTTTCCAAGGCTCAGCGTGAGGGTAGCGGGAGCCGGCAGAGCGCCGTGATACTTAAAGTAGACATAGACCAGATCGGCATCCCCGTTTCCACTATAGGAGGTAATCTCATTCTCGATTTCTTCCTCCAGAGGGGACGAAAAGCTCATGCCAAAATCAAAATAGTCGGTGTTCGGCACAATCTTGCCGAGATCCTTTGCCTTAATTTGAATCGAATAATCATTTCCCTGAAAGACAATTGTCTTATCGGGATAGGTTCTGAGCTCTTCAAACACATCGGCCGCAATCCGGGAGTATTTGGTGATATCGACCACAATGATATCCGAGCTGTTTTTGAAATCAATCTCGTCCGCGGTCAGGGGATCGAGCTTTCCCATCTTATCCTCCTCGTTGCGGTAAACAAGAACGGTATAGGTTTTCTGCTTGCTCCCGTCCGGCGAGGTCACTTCAATGGTGAACTCGTTTTCACCATCCTGAATTGAGCCGGAATAGTTGTCGTCGTCATCCCCGATCTCCCTGCTATCCTGATAGACCTTCATCGTCGCCAGCGAATCGGACAGGACCGGGAAAAGCTCGACATCATAGGTTTCCTCATCCACCGAGACCTCATAATCGAGCAGCGAGGGCTTAAAGTTCAAGGGGCGCATGCTACCGGGGGTAATCTCCAAATCCTCCAGATCGGCGTTGCTGGTCTTTTCAATCAGATTTTCATTCCGGAAGCGGATGGTGTAGGTGGTGACGCTTTTGCCATCCTGCGCGGTAACCACGACCGTAACCTTTTGGCTGAGCTCAAGAATCCGAATCAGGTCGGTCTGCTTTCCGCTCTCGACCCTGACACCGTCGATTTCGATCTTGGCGGCCGGATGATTGGCCGTTGCGGTAATTTTAACCCCTTCCGCTCCCTCGGCTACCTTTGCTGAATAGCTCGTCTTGCTCGGCGCGAAGACCGGCTTAAAATCGGTGGAGTTTGCCACCTCAAGCTTGACCAGACGGGAATCGCTGCTGGGATCAAGCCGCACGATGGTCAGGGTATAGGTTTTCGTCGCCGCGGCGCTGTTTTCATGATAATACTCCGGATAGACGACGATTTTGATCTGCGTCGTCTTTTCCTCAAGCTTGATCAACGAGGAGAAGGTACCGCTTTCCACCTTTTTCCCGCCGACCTCAATCTTTGCGACCCGATCGTATACCGCTGTGGGCTTGACCGAAACCTTGCTGACCTCATAGGGAACTTCAATGGTATAGTCGGTCTTTTCAGGATCAAAGTCTAAAAACGAAATGGCCTTTTGATCCTGATCCGCCAGCTCGATCGATTTTAACGCTGCCTCCCGGCTGGCGGGCTCCCGGTAGATGTGCACCGGATAGTGCATCACCTTTTGCATGTAGTCCTCGTAGGAAACTCCGTTGACCACCTCACCCGGCTTCTGCGGGCGATTTCCGTTGGTTGGCGCAAGCATGCTTTCCGGCCATGCCTCCACCAGCGCGGTGTAGTAGGAGGTTTCGGCCTGACCGTCGGTATAGGGCTTGGCAACAAACGCCTTAGAGGCGGAATTTTCTCCCAGAACCATCCATCCGCTGCCGCCGCTCTCGGTTTCGCCAAACAGTCCGCCACCCGCCAGCCCATCGGCCAGCAGAATCACGGTAGAGCCCGTATCGGTCGCCTTGGCCGAGACCTTGAGCTTACTGGTGGAATAAGGAATGTGCAGCTCGAAGGCATCCCCGTCCCCCATCTCCATTCCCGCCTTGAATGCCGGCGTCAGGGTCAGGGCGGTATCCTTCCCCTCGCTTGCGTCGAGCACCTTGAGCTCCTTGAGCGTATTGACATTGCTTGGCTCCGTCCGGGTGATGTGCAGAACATATTTGGAGGTGCTCGTCTCCTCCTCCGCCTTCAGGTTGACCTGCCAATCCATCGAACGGCTTCCCTCTGAGTTGGCGCAGCCCTTGAGGATGTTGAGCCAGACCTTTTCGGAAAAGACCGTCTCCTGCTCAAGCTCCGGATCGAAGCTGACCGCGGCCATGCTATCGTTGGTTTCATAGGCCACCTTGACCTTCTGCACCTTAAAGGGAAGCGCAACGTCATACTCAAAGACATTCTGCTTGATCCCGTTAAAATAGACCTTTCCGTCCGATCCGGTCAAAGACAGTGATTTCAGCGTCGCATCGGTGCTTTTGGGCTTGCGCATGATGCTAAGGTTATAAATCTGGGTGCTGGTATCCTCCGCGGTGACGACCAGCTGCACCTTCACCGTCTGATTTTCAATCAGCGGAATCTCCGGGGTGCGCGAGCCGCTTTTCACAGTGCGAAAAAATCCGTCCGCCCCACCCGAGTCGGAGGCGGAGGGCCCCCAGCCCTCAACATATCCTCCATTGGTGGTGGCCTTGACACGGATCGTCTTTCCGGCAAAATAGATGTCATTGACAGTCGGCTCCAGAATCACCTTTTCACATTTGTTTTCGACCTCGATGTTATAATCAAAGGTTGCAGGCTGAAAGCCATAATCGATATCGACCGAGGTGTATCCAAAGAAGCCCCCCTTAACCTGCCCGATTACCAAAAGCTTGGACAGGGTGGCATCATCGCTTGGGGAGGAGTCCTTCACGGTGATTTTGAAGGGGGATGGCTGCTCCAGAGCGGGCGTCGGCTTTCCCTTGGCGTCCTTGACATAAAAGGTGACGGTCACGGTGGTCGATTTCCCCTCGCGAACCCCGATTTTTTGGGGAAGAAAGGTTAGATCCACGACCCCCTCGGTTCCCGTGATGATCTCGGCATAGGGGTTGGCAAGCTGTCCGCCAAAGGTATAATCACTCACCGCTGTTGAGCCGTCGGGTCGATCGGACGATGCCTTCATCGTCACCAAATCGCCGCCTCCGCTGCTGCACTCCACAACGGCATACAGCGAGGACGCGTTGTCCAGACCCATATTGAGCCGGACGGTAAGCGCGCTGGGATCGAGGGGCTGCTTGACCCCCGCGAGACGGCCGTCGTAGGCGTCAAGCGTGAAGTCCCGCATGGCTCGTTCGCTTCCTTCAAAGCGTATCGTCTCGATCGGATACTGGTTGGTGACCGGATTCAAGGTAGTGGAGGCCTTCTTCTGGCTATGCGCCTCAAGGGTGGCGGGACGGCCGGTTCCCTTGATGATGACCGGAATCTCCACCTCGGTTAAAACCGGATTTGCCCTGAGTCGGCAAGAAATTTTTACGAGAAGCTTTCCCTCGACGTCATCGTATTCCCGGTCAAGCTGCACCGTTTGAAAGCCGCTCGGGGAGCTGGTGGGAAATCGGATCGTGTTTTGATATTGAGGGTCGTTTGGTTTCCATTCCCAGGTCAAATAGAACTGGGTGTTAAAATAGGTGGTATCATACGCAACGCTAAAATTCTGACGGATAAATTCGAGGGTGTCTCCCTCCGCCAGCTTGATAAAATCCTGTTTGGAGTCCTCACCGTTCTGCGCCTTGATGTCAAGCGCAATTTGATTGGCGGCGGCCTTCGGTGAATACACCTTGAGCAGCACATTGTTGGACTTTGCCTGTGGCATCGATAGCTGAAATACCGTATCCTTCTGCACCCAGCGCTTTCTTCCTCCGAGGTCGTAGCCGTTTTCATCCATTGTCTGAATCGTTTCGGGTGAGAGTGTTACAATATATTCATGGTTTGTGGCATCCCGCAAAACAACCTGAAGGGGATCCGTATCCTTGCTGCGTCTTTTGCTGAGCGCAGCAGTGAATCCGGAAAACGCGTCCCCTTCTACCTTGCCGATGGAAAAAGCCGGCGCGCGCATGTCATTTTCCGACTCGGTGCACAGAAGCTCAATCGTGCTGGTTTGGAAAACCGAGATCTGAGGATCAATGGTGAAGCTGGACGAAGCAGTGCTCGGCTTATAAAAGGGCTTTCCGTCAACATCTCCAACCGGATTCCCGTCATCATCCTGATTAAAATAATAAATTTTTCCGTTTTCGACAACCGATCCTTTTTTCAGCAGCGCCTTGTAGGCACCTGAAATATCGAGATCGGCGGTATAGGCATCGACATCGGGGTTTTGAAAAAATTTATCGCTGATGTTGAGGGTCTTTTTGTTTCCACCGTCCTGCCCACCGACCTGAATCTCTTTTAGATCAGCCGTGACATCCACCATTTTAATATTGAGCCCATTTTGAATGATCGATCCGGTGCCGGGATCGGGCTTGGCGCTGGTGTCCTCGACATAATAATCCGGCTTGGTGATATTGATATCAATCGCACCGCCGGAGACGATTGCGGCGCTCTGCCCGCTCGCAAACAGCAGCGTCGCTTCGGTAACCTCAGCCGCACGGGATATCGCCGGGCCGGGAAAAGCGCCGACGAGCATTGCTGCCGCCAACGTCCCGGACAACCATTTTTTTCCTATCATTGGGATACACATCCTCACTAAATCGCCGATCAAGGGCTTATCGGCGATGATTATTCTCATTATATAAATATCGACTCAAATCAAAAAAAATAAAGTGCCAACCGTCGATTTTTGAAAAAAAACAGGATGCGAAAAACGCATCCTGTTTTGAATGGGGGAGCAGTCGCCCTCCCCGTCTACCTTC
>CAZVAV010000102.1:0-6761 GCA_964625135.1 uncultured Oscillospiraceae bacterium
CCCGCCCCTACATATGTCCCAATATTTACCTACGCGTGAAGCGTAAGGGTATAGAAAAAGACCGCCCCGGAGAGAAGGGCGGTCTTTGTTCGTTTGCTTAAAGTAATTTAGTGATTAGACTAAATTAGCAAGCAGCGCCGGTGGTGGGGTTCTCGACGGGAGTAACGTCAACGACGGTGTCGGGGGTGGTGACAGCCGCGGGAGCAGCAACCAGCTCGACATCGGAGAAGAGGTACTTGCCGAGGACGCGGGTCTTGAAGGTGACTTCTTCGCCCGAGAACTCGCCGAGCAGCTTCAGGGAGCCGTCAGCCATAACTTCGTAGGCATACTCGAAATCTTCGCCCTCATAGACGAACTCGCCGGTACGGTTGAACTTCACGTTGTTGAAATTCAGCGCGAACAGCTTGCCGGCGGTGGGGTTGGCATCAGCAATCGCTTCATCGATCTTGGTATCGAAGTAGAGCAGGTTCTTGCCCTGACCGGATACGTCGACGGTGAAGGTGCCTTCGTTGGGGTCCACACCGAAGGAGAACTCCGCCTCGTCGTCATAATCGTACTTGAGGAGGTAGTAGGTCTCAGGCTCAAAATCGCTGTCGCCAGGGGCGTCGTTGTCGACGGTGATCTTGTAGGCGCTGTCGAGATAGTTGTTGTTGTAGCCAACGTTGACGGCAACATCAACCTTGAAATCCTTAACCTTGAGGACATACTTATCCTTGGCATTCTTCATGATGTCGCCCTTCTTGCTCTTGTCAAGCTCGAAGGTGGCAACGATATCGCTGTCAGAGGTGGTCTCCTTGGCCTTGGTTTTCATCTCGATGAAGTAGTAGTAGCCTTCCGCGATATCCATGGCATGGGTGGTCTTGCTGTCCTTATCATAAGAACTGATGATTCCGCCCATCCTGCCGACCTGCTTCTTGACGATGCCGATCGATTCAACAAGCTCGCTGCCCATCTCAAAATCGGCCTTGACCTTCAGGCCCTCGACCAGATCCTGCTTGCTGAACAGGGAGTATTCAATCGTCTTTGTGCCGCCCTTCCCGTCATCCACCTCCTCGGTGATCAGCACCGCCTCACCGAAAGTATCGGTGGTGGTGAGCAGCGGGAAATAGAACGATTTGCCATACTGATAGGTGCCGCGTTCTCTCATCCAGTTGGAGTCCGCGTTGTATTCGTAAGGGGTGGTGCCAACGGCGGTGATGCCCTCGAATACCTCCTTGTTCGTCTCTCCAACCACGGCAGTAAATGTGGCTTCTGTGGAACCGAGATCGTCGGCGGCGAAGGAGACGGCGGTCATGCTCATGACCATCGCAACGGCCAGAACAAGTGCAAATACCTTCTTCATTGTTATTTTCCTCCTAAATTTTATTTCTATTTTCAGGCAAACGGCACTCTCCACACCGCCGCCGGAAAAACAAAGCCTGGATGCAGCCCTGCTCACGAGGGAAGATTAACAAACAAATGACAGGGGCTGCGAAGAAATCTGGATTTAAGCTCGTGGACGAAATCGTTTTGTTACGAAAATGTAGTAATTAGGATATAAGAACCCCTTGGTTTCAAAACAAAAATAACAGAATCTCCAAGACACGCGTCCTCACGCGGCGAGAATCGCCGCGTGGAGAAGAGGACGGTGGCGGAGGTTCCCTTGTTCTGGCCGGTTATCCTTCGCAGTTATAGAGTAGCACAGAAGGGGACACCTTGTCAACACTTTAAGCGTTATAAATATCACCTAAAGAGTTTATACATTTTTTACACTCATACAAAGGAGTGATTCTAAAAATGAAAATATCCGGTATTCTCAAGGAACTGCGGGAGAGCCGACGCCTTTCGCAAAAAACGCTCGCGGCGCGTCTTGGCTGCTCCCCGTCCATCGTATCCTCGTACGAGACGGGCGAGCGCCTGCCCAGCCTGCCGATGCTGATCGCGCTGGCTGATTTGTATGGCGTATCCACCGATTATCTGCTGGGAAGGCCGAACCTCGCGCGGGTGCGCCTTGATCTCGACGGCTTGGGAGAAAAGCAAATTGAGGCATTGCGGGTGATTGTCGAAGCGATGAAGGGGTATTCGGGCACGGAGGAGCGAAACAGCTGACCGCAACGCCCCCAAAACAGGCTGCTGCAAAATGAGCACGTGATGTGCTTTGCAGCAGCCTTTCCTTTTTGTTGATCGCTACGAGCCTTTTCCTTGTTGATACAAAAGCAATGCCAGCATGATGTAGTCCTTGTTCGCCAATGCCGTTTGTGTGAGCCTTTCGATCTCTGCTTCGGTCAGTTTTTCTCCCTCGGCCAGTTGATCCGCGATATCGATATTTCGCACGAGCCAACAAATCGCCCTTTGCATTTCATCAGGTAAGGCTTTGACTTGTTCCGCTATCCTTTGAATCGCTTGTTCTTTTTCGTTGCTCATCTATATTCTCCTCCAGTCAAATGATGTGGTATAAAATTTTCTATTAAGGTTTGATGCCACAAATACAATTGATATCGTTCATTTTATCGCAATCAGCGTAGTGGGATTGGAATGCCTGTATTCCAACAACAAAATTTTTTGTGAATTTGTCAGCCTGACAGCTTTTGCATTCCACAACATCTGACCGCAACGGCCAAGCATCAAAAAGAAAGCTCAAGTCGGTAGCACCGCTTCAGTCAGGCTGTTTACATAAATTAAAATTATTGGATTGCCAAAAGCAGCCACCCACGAACGTTTCACCGTTCATGGGTGGCTGCTTTCGATTCCATTTGGCAGGGTTATCAATTTCTCTCGTGCCCGAATAATTACCCGCGAGGTTTTTTGCTCTTTGCGCCGATGATCAAAAAGACGATCAGGGTGAGGATCAGCGCCCCGGCTATCGATGCGCCGATCAGCAGCGGGATGCTGATGTCGCCGCCGCCCGCGGTGGAAAGCTCCTCGGGGGAAGAGGAGGCTTCCGGCTCGGAGGGCTGAGCCGCAGGTGCCGGAGAAGATGAGGCGCTTACCGGGGCCTCGTCCTCGTCTGAACGGCTTCCCGTGCTCCAGCTAGGCGAGGGCTTCGCGGGGGCGGTGGGCTGTGAGGTTGGCTCATCGCCGGTCTCGTCGGGGCCGACAACGACCACCGTGATTTCCTCGGGGTCGAGTGCCTGCGCGTCGATCAGCGCAAGCTCGAGATCCGAGACGATATACTGGCCGAGAGTGTGGGTGCGGATGACGAAGCAGCCCTCGTGATCGTCATATTCCGCGTTGACCGTGACAAGGCTGCCCCGGTCATTGACACGATAGAGGAAGCTGTCCTCGTCGGCGGCAAGGTAGAGATAGCCCGAGCGGGAAAAGGAACCGCCATTTCCGTTGAAGAAGGAGAGGTTGGCGGTTTGGTCGGCGTAGAGGTCGCCGATTTCCTCGTCGTAGTCGGTGTTCATGCCGAGTACCAGCTTCTTCTGGTTGTTGGTGTTGGCGACATAGTAGCTGTCGCTGTCCGCCTCAAAATCAAAGGTCTCCTCATCGTTCTCGTCAAAGTCCTCGTCAGGGTAGAAGGTGGCCGGATCGATCGGGATGAGGTTGGCATCCTCCGGCTTTTCAAAGCCGAGCTCAAGGTTGATGTCGAGCTTCATGTCGTCATAGTCGAACTGGTTGAGGCTGTCACTCTTGCTCGTTTTTTTCATTGAGATGGTGCCGTACAGGTCAACCGAGCTCGCGGAGGTGGTATCGCGCTCCTTGAGGGCAAGCGCGATAAAATAGATGTACTCGGAGGGGAGCATGCCGGTGTAGCCGGAATCCTGCTGATAGCGCTTTTTCACCAGCGAGATGCTCTTGACGTAGCTTTTACCCTCCTCCCACTTCGACTTGAGATGAACCCCATCAACCGCCTTGTTCTCATAGATGTAGGGATATTTCACACTGTCAGGGTCGGACTGGGTAAAGGCAAGGCGCGCCGCCAAAGCGGAGCGCAGCAGCTCGGTGTTGCTCTCCCGCAGCGGATCATAGACCGATTTCGCGGCCAGATAGCTCTCATAGGGACGCAGCGCCTCCAAAAGGGCGGGATCGCTGTCGCATCCCTGATTGACGTACGATTCGGAGAAGAGCGCAACCAGCGTCTCCAGCTCCTCAATCACCGCGCAGGAGCAAAGCGCCTCGATGCTGTCGGCCTCGCGGAGGCTCTGCGAAAACCGCAGAAAGGGGTACCCCTGCCGAAAGCGGATCGCGCGGGTGAGGGCGCTGGGCGCGTCGGGGTCGGTCAGAATGGCGAGCTGTCCGGTGAGGGTCTGGTAGTCCTGCTGCTCCCGTTGCCGCTCGGCGGAATAGTAGGCGGCGTCTTGCTCCAGCGCCCGGCATCGATCGTTTTGCGCATCGATCCGCTCCTCCCATTCGGCGGTCATCCGCGCAAGCTTTGGCGGGGTCAGATCCTCCGGGGCATCGATCAGGCTTTTGGCCGCGGCGGAAATTTGCTGATCGAGCGTGTCAATCGAGGTTTCCAGACGGCTTTGCTCGCGCACCAGCCGGTTGACCTTGGCCTCGTCCCGCAGCCGAGAGGCCGAAAGCTCCTGCTCGATCTCTTCGATCCGCTCGTCCCAGTAATTTTGCCGCTCGTAGAGCGTTCCGTTTTGATCCTGACCGGTGGTTTCATAGCCGAGCCGTGTCAGGGCATCCGCGAGGCTTCGCGCGTCGTAGCTGCTCTCTCTGCTGTAGCTCAGAACTCCCCGGTAGGTAAAGAGCAAAGCCTGAATCGCGTCGCCATAATCAATGATCTCCGGCTCGTAGGCATCCTCCTGCGGGTCGGGATCGTCCAGATAGTCGCTCACCCCCGAATCAATCGGATGGTCGTTGAGCACCGCGAGATAGGCGTTTCGCGCACTGACGTAGGGCGTCAGGACGGTTCTCTCGTTGTCCTCGGTGACAACGCCGGGATTGAGCTCGTCCAGAATGCTTTGGATGTCGGTTCGCACCTCGTCGCGCTGGTCGATGGCGTCGCTGCGCCGCGCTTTGAGCGTCCCGGTGGTCAGCGAGGGATCGATCATTGCGGCGCTCGCCTCGTTCAGCGTATCATAGGCGCTGTCAAGGGTGAAGTCGGTGAGTGTCATCAGCGCCTCGCGCTGCTGCTCCCGCGCCTCGACCGACTGCAAAAGGGTGCGAAGGACATCCAGCTCACCCGTTGCCCACGCCAGCTCGTCCTGCTTTTCGGACAGCGCGCGCGCGGCGGCCGAATCGAGCTCGACAGCCGAATCAAGCACTGCCTTTTGTTGGGCGATTTCCTCGTTGAGCGCGGTGATCCGTTGCTCGCGGGCGGCAACACCGTCAGGGGTTTCGTTTTCGATGGCGGCGAGCAGCTCCTCGACGGCGGTTTTTATCTGATCCCCGGACAGCACCGCCGCGTGGACGGCGTTGAGCAGGTCGCGCCGGGCGATCTCATAGTCCTCCTCAAGCGAGGCGGTAAAGGCTTGCGCCTCCTTTACCTCGTCCTCCAGCATGGACGAGCGTGCAAGCAGCTGATCGACGCTTGCCTGCGCCGCCGCGCCGTTGTTGAGCAGCGGAAAATAGACCGTTTCGCCGTAGCGCACCCGGATCACATTGGCGGAATCGGCAAAATCAACCCGGGAGCTGTCATCGTCCAGCAGGTAGCCCACCGGGCTGATCGAGCCGATGGGGTAGGTGACCTGATCGGTCGCCGCAAAGCCGGTCATGGCCAGCGACACAATCAGTTGGCAGGCCAGCAGAATGGGCAGCATGTGTTTTTTCATAAGGAACCCTCCTGTCTCTTTTCATAGTATCCGTTTTTTGCGGAAAAGGCAAGAAGCAGCAGAGCCGCAATGGTTTTGATCGGAAATTTTATCTTTCTGACACAAACAAGCGCACCTCGGCTCATCCAATTTGGGATGGCCGGGGCGCGAATGGGTTAACGTGGTATTGCGGGCGCGCAGCATCCGCTGCTCCTCCTCTGGCGAGGGATAGCCCAGCGACAGCCAAATCAAAAAATGATCCATCCGGGCAGCCGGGAGCCAAAAAAGGACTGCCGCAAAATACAGAAGCTTGTATTTTGCAGCAGTCCCGAATCAGGACTAGAACCAAATCCGCGCAATCATCAGTGCGATCTCCTTTTCGCAGGAGAGGGAGAGCGGGAGATTACCCAGACACTCAACCAGCAGCATGCTGCCCGCTTCCAATCGCGCCGAGGTATCCCTTGCGGCAACGCCGACCGCGCCCTCGGCGCAGTAGAGCGCCGTAACGCCGTTGGAAAAATGCAGCGGAGAGGGAACAGCGGGAGAAAGGACGAGCGCTCCGGATTGCATCCGGCAGGATTGCAGGCTCCCTTCACAGCGATCCTTTCGCAGCATCAGATTAAAATCGGTGCAGCGGCCTTTCGAGAGAACGGGGGTCGCCCCATCAAAGGAATAGACATCAAATGGAGAGAGGCCGACGGAGTCGACCCCCTGAGGAGAAAGCTGCATTTGGCCCTTGAGCACCGAGATCAGGCGGGTATAGTCGGGCAAGGGGGTAAAATCAGACCGCTCCAGCTCGACGGTGGCCGAGCTCAGCCGCCAAAGAAAATCCCGGCTTTGATAGACTGCGCCCTCGGGCGCAATGGCGAGCTGGGTGGTTTTTCCGCCTAACCATTCACTGACCACCCAGTGCTCGGAGCTTAAAACGGTGAATTTCGGCTGCACGGTATGCCTCCTCTGCTGCGTTTGCAAACTCGTCTGATACCAAAATCCGTTCAATCAGAGAGAAGCCAGAACCGTTTCGTAAACATGGTCGGCCATCGGGAGAGCCTTTGCCCGCAGCACCTCGCCCTCGCGGCG
>CAZVAV010000103.1:0-446 GCA_964625135.1 uncultured Oscillospiraceae bacterium
GTCTCGAAAGGCTCAGGAGACGGCTGCTACTTTTCAACCAAATGCACATTCAGATGTGGATAACTCATCACCACACCGCGGGCGTCGAACTCCTCCTTGACCGCCTCAAGCAGGCCGAAGCGGATGTCCCAGAAGTCGGGATTGCGCACCCAGACCCGCAGCGTATAGTTGATCTGGCTGTTCTGATATTCCAGAACGTTGACAAACGGCGCGGGCTCGGGAAGAATTCCCTCAAACCGAGCGGCGGCGGCCAGCAGCGCCGTCTTGACCTCCTTGACCGGGGAATCGTAGGAAGCGCCGAAAACAAGGTCGATCCGCCGGTTGGATTCGGAGGAATAGTTGACGATCTTGGCGGCGGCGATGTCGCCGTTGGGCACCGAGATCAGCTTGTTGTCGATGGTGGAGAGCTTGGTGTAAACCAGACCGATGGCACGGATGGTGCCGCC
>CAZVAV010000103.1:456-6699 GCA_964625135.1 uncultured Oscillospiraceae bacterium
CAGAATCATGATGCCGCCCGCGAGATTCGACAGGGTGCCCTGAATCGCCAGTGAAACCGACAGCCCCGCGACGCTGAGCACCGCGATGAGCGACGCCATCGGAATCCCGAGCTTGTCGGCGACGATCAGTCCGATCAGAAGCCAGAGCCCGACGTTGATGACCGAATGGAGAAAGCCGCGCAGGGTGGGGTCGATTTTGAGCAGCGGAAGCCCCCGGTCAAAGCACCGCATCAGAATTTTTTTCGCAATGAGGCAGAGCAGCAGCACCAGCAGGGCCGGGAGCAGGTTGGTCAACGTGAGAGCACCCATCGAGAAGATGGGAAGAGAAATTGCGGACATAATCAAGACCTCCGGTAGCAATATTTCGGGCGGATGCGCCGATTGCGGACGAGGGGGTTCCTCAAAAGCGCGGGGAAGGAGGCGGAGGGTCAGCGATGCTTTGCCCGATCGAGCAGCGTCTCGCAGAGGACGGCGTAGCCCGCCGCAATGTCGTCGTCCTCGACCGATTCGGCGGGATTGTGGCTGATGCCGCCCTTGCAGGGAACAAAGATCATCCCGGTATCGAGCAGCCCCGCCACATTCATCGCGTCGTGTCCGGCGCCGCTTGCCATCAGGTGGTAGGGCAGGCGGCAGCGCTCGCAGCTCTTGCGGATGACATGCATGAGGGTGGGGGACATCAGAACGGGCTGCTCCTGGCTCAGCACCTGCACCGTCGAGCGGATTTGCCGGTTGTCGCAGATATGGCGCAGATTGCGGCGAACCCCCTCCACACAGCGTTCAATGCTGCTCTGGTCGATCCCTCGGATATCGACCCCGAGCATGACATGACCGGGAACGACGTTCATCGATTCGTTGACCAGTCGGCAGCGGGTCACGGCGGCAACCGAATGGTTGACCGTTTCAAACCGTCCGATCTTTTCGACGGCGAGGATCAGCTCGGCGGCGGCGGCAAGCGCGTCGCGCCGCAGGTGCATCGGGCAGGCGCCCGAGTGGGCATATTCGCCGATCAGCTCGATCTCCAGCCGGGTCGGCGCGGCGATCGCCTCGACGATTCCGATCGGGGTCTGCCGGCTTTCAAGCAGCGGCCCCTGCTCGATGTGCAGCTCAAGAAAGCAGAAGGCATCACGCAGCCGCTGGCGACCCGGCTCGACATCGTCGGGATCAAAGCCCCGTGCGCGCAGCGCGTCATAGAGCGAAAGATTGTCCGCGTCGATACACGCGTGAAGCTTTTCGGGCTCAAGCTTTCCGGCGAGCAGCTTGCTGCCCACGGTGGGGTAATTAAAGCGGGCAGATTCCTCGGTCGGAAACACGACCAGCTCGATGGCGCGGCGATGGGGGACGCCCTCCCGCTTGATCTGCCGCATCGCCCAGTAGCCGAGCATCACCCCGAGCAGACCGTCGTATTTTCCGGCGTTGCGCACCGTGTCGAGGTGCGAGCCGACCAGCACCGGGGAAAGCTCCGGCTCGTCCCCCTCAAGCCGCGCCCAGATCGCGCCGGTGGGATCCTGCCACGGGGAAAGTCCCTCGCGGTCGAGCAGCTCGATCAGCGCCGTGCGTGCCGCGATGTCCTCGTCGCTCATCGAGAGGCGTTCGCAGCCCCCCTCGGGCGTCGCGCCGATTGAGGCGAGCTGTTCAAAGGCTTCTAAAAAGGCTGCGGTTTCCAGTTTCATAAGGTAACCCCCCTGTTGTCATTGCGAATGCCTCAGTGAAGATAGGTGGAGCTTTTGGAAAATCCGTCCGCAAGCTGGTCGAGATAGGCGAAGGCCATGGCGGTACCCTTTGCGACACATTCGGTGGGGTTCTCGGCGACGCGAACCGGCAGATGCGTCTCCCGGGCGAGCAGGCGGTCAAGCCCGTGCAGCAGCGCGCCGCCGCCGGTCAAAATCAGGCCGTTGCGGTGAATATCCGCCGAAAGCTCGGGCGGAGTAATCTCCAGAATCCGCCGCACCGCAAGGACAATCGTTTCGATCGGGTCGGCGAGTGCCTCGCAAAGCTCGGCGCGGGAAACGGTGGCTCTTCCGGGCAGGCCGGTGCGCAGGTCGCGCCCCTTGATTTCGATTGAGCAATCCTCCTCGGGGGCAAAGAAAACGCTGCCGCAGGCGATTTTGGCTCGTTCGGCCATCCGCTCCCCGATCAGCAGGCCGAATTTAGAGCGAACATAGCGCACCACCGCCTCATCGAGCTTGCGACCCGCCATCCGAACCGACGTTTTGCAGACGATGCCGGAAAGCGAAAGCACCGCCACGTCGCTGGTGCCTCCGCCGATGTCGAGGATCATGTTTCCCTCCGGCTTGGCGATGTCGATCCCCGCCCCGATGGCGGCGGCAACCGGCTCCTCGATCAGATAGACCTTGCGAGCCCCGGCGGCGGCCGCCGCAGAAACAACGGCGTTCGATTCGACCTCGGTTACCCCGCTGGGGACGCAGATGATGACCCGCGGCTTGATCAAATTTCCCGCGTAGACCTTTTTGATAAAATAGGAAATCATCGCGGTGGTCATGTCAAAATCCGAGATGACCCCGTCCGAGAGGGGCATTGCCGCCCGGATTCTGTCCGGCGTGCGCCCAAGCATCTGATGGGCGTCGCTCCCGGCGGTAATCACGTCGCCGGTGCGGGTGTCGATGGCGACGACCGACGGCTCCTTGAGCAGAAGGCCGCGCTGGGCGTCATAAATGATCACGGTGGCAGTGCCGAGATCGATGCCGATATCATTGGAAGGCATGAGAAAATTCCCCCTTATTGCTGTTGGATTAACGGCTTGGCTCGCGATCCTCCCCGCCGTGCAGCGGCGTGGTCGCGGCGGTGAGGCAGAGCACCTCGCGCGCGCCCGATTGCAGCAGAAGCTGCGCACAGCGCGAGAGGGTCGCCCCGGTGGTGATAATATCGTCGACAAGGAGAATCCGTCCCGAAAGAAGAGGCTCCCCGTTGCGGTCGTAGCTCGAAGCGGCGTTTTTTCGCCGTTCCTCAAAAGATAGAGTGTGCTGAACCCGGCTGTTTTGATGCCGCGTCAGCGGATCGGGCAGAACTTTTATCCCCAGAAGCGCCCCAAGACGCCGCCCCAGCGCCCCGGCTTGATTGTACCGTTCCCCGGCTGCCGGGACAAAGGCGATTGCATCAGCCGAAAGCCCCGATTCCCGCCAGCGCCGCGCCATCATAGCGGCCAGCTGGTCGGCGCTGCCCTCGTCCCCTGCCTTGAGCCGGTCGAAGAGCTGCCGCGTGTCGGCGGTGTAGAGAAAGACCGAGAGGCAGCGCGAGAAAAAGAGCGGTTCCCCTCGGCAGAGGCAGCTTTGCCGAGGCTTGCCGCAGGATAAGCAGCATTGGCGGGCGCCAAGCGCGGCGGTGAGCTGTCCGGCGCATGCGGGGCAGAGGGCTTGTCCCATCGCCACGACATCCGAACAGACGGCGCAGCGCGGCGGAAAGAGCAGAAGCGAAAGAATCGAGAGAGGGCGCGAGCCCCCGGTCACAGCGTTTGCTCCCTTGCGGCGCTCAGCCGCGCCGAGAGGTTGGTGTAGCGCAGTGTCTTGCGGTCGTTTTCGACCATTGCGGCAACGGTGTCGGTCTGCCCCACCAGAACCAGCAGCCGTTTGGCGCGGGTAACGGCGGTGTAGAGCAGGTTTCGGTAGTGAAGCCTGCGGTGCCGCCCGACCAGCGGCATGACCACCGCGTCAAACTCGTTGCCCTGGCTTTTATGTACCGTGATGGCATAGGCGAGATCGAGCTCGCCCAGCGAATCGAACGCATAGACCGCCCGGCGGTCGTCAAAGCGAATCATCACCGAGCGGGAGGAGCGGTCGATCATCTCGATGATGCCGATATCCCCATTGAAGATGCCCAAGCCCTCCTCGCCGTCGTCCCGCTCCCATTCGAGGTCGTAATTGTTTCGCGTCTGCATCACCTTGTCCCCCTCTCGCAGCAGAAGCGAGCCGAATTGGTGCTCCTTTTTGCGCGGCGCGGCGGGGTTGAGCGCCTCCTGCAAGCGCCGGTTGAGCTCGATGGTGCCCGCGGCGCCCTGCTTGGTCGGCGCGATGACCTGAATATCCCGGACGGGGGAATAGCCGTAGGCCTTTGGCAGCCGCCGGGCGCAGAGATCGGCGACGGTGACGGCGGCCTGCTCGAACGACGGGGCGGGCAGGAAGAAAAAGTCGGCATCCCGGCGGGAAAGCTCGGGCAGGTCGCCCGAGACGATGCGGTGGGCGGAGGTGACGATCAGCGAATTTGCCGCCTGCCGAAACACCTCGTCGAGGTGGATGCAGGCGACGGTGTCCGAATCGATGAGGTCGCGCAGGACGTTGCCCGCCCCCACCGACGGAAGCTGGTCGGGATCGCCGACCAGCACCAAGCGGCTGGTGGTGCGCACCGCCTTTAAAAGCGATTGGAAGAGCACCGCGTCGACCATCGACATCTCGTCGACGACCACCGCGTCATAGGGCAGGGGATTGCGCTCGTTGCGCTTGAAGCGGGGCGTGCCCGCCTCGCTGCCGAAATCCACCTCCAAAAGCCGGTGGATCGTTTTGGCCTCCCGCCCGGTGACCTCCGAAAGCCGCTTGGCGGCTCGTCCGGTCGGGGCGGCGAGGGCGACCTTCATCGCCCGGCGCTCAAACAGCGTGATGATGCCGTTGAGGGTGGTGGTTTTTCCGGTGCCGGGCCCGCCGGTGAGGATCAGCATCGGCTGGTCGACCGACGCGGCGATGGCGCTGCGCTGCCGGTCGGCGTAGGCAATCGAAAGCTCCTCCTCCAGCAGCTCGATTTCCTCGGCGGAAACCGGCTGCTCCTGCGCCGGAAAGCGCAGCATCAGCGCAAGGCGGTCGGCTGCGTAGCATTCGGCGGCATACTGCTCGGGGAGGTAGAGAAACGCCGCGCCGCCGACCTCATCCGAAACCGCCGCGCCGTTTTCAATCAGCTCCCGCAGGCCGGCTTCCGCCGCCTCCCGGCCGATCACAAGCAGGCCGCAGGCGGTTTCAAGCAGCTTGTCGATGGGAAGGCAGGCATGTCCGTTGTTTAGATTGTGGGTCAGAATATAGAGGATGCCCCCCCGGATGCGGCAGGGAGCGTCGGTTTCCACCCCCAGTCCGGCGGCGATCTGATCGGCCTGCTCGAACGGAACGCCGATCTCCCGCTCACAGAGGCAGTACGGGTCGGCGGTGACCGTCTGCTGCGAGAGACCGCCCCATTTTTTCCAGACCGAAATGGCGGTTCCCGCGTCGATGCCGTGGGTCGAGAGGAAGGCCATCACCGACCGCACCCCCAGGATATGGCGGAAGGCGTCGCCGAGCTCCACCGCCTTTTTGGCGGAAATCCCCCGGATCGAGGCAAGCCGAGCGGGGTCGTTTTCGAGCACCTCGAGCGCCTTGTCACCGAATTTGGCCACAATCCGCTGTGCCAGCGCCGGGCCGATGCCCTTGACCGCGCCGCCCGAAAGATAGCGCAGCATGGCGGTGGCGGTGGCGGGCATCACCCGCTCAAAGCAGACCGCCTTAAACTGGCGTCCGTAGCTTGGGTGGGAGGTAAAGGAGCCGGTCGCGATAATTTCCTCGCCGCAGCAGAGCTCCATCGTCTCGCCGACGACGGTGACCAGCTCGTCCCCGGCTGCAAGCTCCATCACCGTGAAGCCGGTTTCGCTCGAATGAAAGACCACCGTCTCGATGACACCCTGCAGCTGCTCCTGCTCCATCGCCCAAGCCTCCTTTTTTGTTGCTCCGCCCGAGGGAGAAGCGGATTCTATTATTTTAGTATAATACAATTTCGACCACTTTGTAAACAGCGTCGTCGCCGATTGCCTTGCGCAGCTCGGTTTCGCTCCCGCAAAGAATGTTCTGCTCCTGGTGTGAAAAATGCCGCGCGATTTCGCAGGCCTCGGCTCCGGCGTGCTTATCAAATAGGAAGAGGGTGGTCTTTCCATCCTGCCGCGCCCGATCCCGCTCATACAGCAGATGGGCCTCAAGCCGCTCGCAATCCTCGCCCACCGGAAGGATGACCAGCCGCCGGGGGAGGACGCGGGGGCGGAGCATCCGGCTTTTGAAGCTTGGCGCGAGCATGGCACAGCAAAATACTGCGGCGGCAGCGAGAATTAAAAGCAGATTTTGCATTGAAATTCACCTCTATTTTCCTTCGATTCGGTTGCTTTATCCTATGACGCGCGGCCAAAAGGGGTGAAAGGCATTGTAAGGTGTCATGAAAGATAGGGATAAACTTTATGGTCTTTGGACAGACCGGCGGCTTTTTCGCCGGGATTTGTATGCAAAT